>NZ_JBJDQL010000012.1:0-194789 GCF_044903305.1 Streptomyces sp. NPDC019531
TCAGGCCGGCTACCCGTCGTCGCCTTGGTGAGCCATTACCTCACCAACAAGCTGATAGGCCGCGGGCTCATCCTTCACCGCCGGAGCTTTCAACCACCACAGATGCCTGCGGTAGTGATATCCGGTATTAGACCCCGTTTCCAGGGCTTGTCCCAGAGTGAAGGGCAGATTGCCCACGTGTTACTCACCCGTTCGCCACTAATCCCCACCGAAGTGGTTCATCGTTCGACTTGCATGTGTTAAGCACGCCGCCAGCGTTCGTCCTGAGCCAGGATCAAACTCTCCGTGAATGTTTACCCGTAATCGGGTGCACACATCACGAGAGCGGAGCGACCACCGGAATAAGGCAGTCGCTCACAGCGTCCTCGCTGTGTTTTCTTCAAAGGAACCTCGCCCCAGCAGATGCTGGAGACGGGGTATCAACATATCTGGCGTTGATTTTTGGCACGCTGTTGAGTTCTCAAGGAACGGACGCTTCCTTCGTACTCACCCTCTCGGGCTTTCCTCCAGGCGCTTCCCTTCGGTGTCCCAAACTCTATCAGTGTTTTTCCGGCCCTCTGACCACCCTCCTGCAGGCATGCAGAAAGTGACCCCGAGATAGGATCTGACAAGTTGGATGCTGCCAGGCGAGGACGCTTGGTCGCGTCGCTCAACCTCAAGCAGGGGTACGACTGTACACGGGGCCTCGAAGGCGGTGCAAATCCCTTGGGACTGGTGGTCTAGACCACTAGCCGGTATCTTCCGTGCGGAACGCTCAGTTCATCTGACATACGCTGCTGGACAGAGTCGTCCGAGACAGGCAGTGACGGCCCATATACGCAGCTCCACCCCTGGGAGGCCTCCCATGACCACCGTGACGTCCCCTCTTGCAGGACGCGCCATCGGACTGGCCGCTGTGCCGGATCCGGTCTTCTCCGGAGCCATGGTCGGCCCGGGTACGGCGATCGATCCCGTACGTGAACCGTCCGAGGCGGTCGCGCCCGTCGACGGAGTGATCGTCTCTCTCCACCCGCACGCGTTCGTCGTTGTGGATGAACAGGGGCACGGTGTGCTCGTCCACCTCGGCATCGACACAGTGCAGCTCAACGGTGAGGGTTTCGAGCTGCTGGTGAGCAAGGGCGACACCGTCACACGCGGTCAGGCTGTCGTGCGTTGGAACCCGGCGGCAGTCGAGGCCGCCGGCAAGTCCGCGGTCTGTCCGGTCGTGGCGCTGGAGGCCACGGCTGAGGCCCTCTCCGAACTCCGTGACGACGGCGACGTGAAGGCCGGCGACAGTCTCTTCGTCTGGAAGTGACGTTGCTGCCGTCGTATGACGGCAAGTAGAGACGACAACCATCGCGGCGGCGGGACCCGCCGCACTATCGGAGACGGGTGAGATGGAGACAACGCTGCGAGGCGTCGGCGTGAGCCACGGGGTGGCGATCGGCGAGGTTCGGCACATGGGAACGGCGGTGCTGGAGCCGCCTGCCAAGCAGATTCCGGCGGGGGACGCGGAGCGGGAACAGGGGCGCGCCCGCCAGGCCGTCGAGGCTGTGGCAGCAGACCTTATGGCGCGCGGAAATCTGGCGGGGGGCGAGGCCCAGGCGGTGCTGGAAGCGCAGGCCATGATGGCGCAGGACCCCGAGCTGATGGCCGACGTGGACCGGCGTATCGCGGTCGGCAGCACGGCTGAGCGTGCCGTGTACGACGCGTTCGCCGCGTACCGCGAGCTCCTGGCGGGCGCCGGGGAGTACCTCGCCGGACGGGTCGCCGACCTCGACGACGTGCGGAATCGTATCGTCGCTCGTCTGCTCGGGGTGCCCATGCCGGGTGTGCCGGACAGCGACGAGCCGTATGTCCTGGTGGCGCGTGATCTCGCGCCCGCCGACACCGCTCTGCTGGACCCGACGCTCGTCCTGGGTTTCGTCACCGAGGAGGGCGGACCGACCAGCCACAGCGCGATTCTGGCGCGGGCGCTCGGCGTGCCGGCCGTGGTGGCCCTGCCGGGTGCCGGTGAGCTTGCCGAGGGTACGGTCATCGCCGTCGACGGCAGCACCGGCGACATCTTCGTGAACCCGAGCGACGAGAAGAAGGACGAGTTGAAGGCCGCCGCGGCCAAGCGGAAGGCCGCGCTCGCCGCGTCGACGGGCCCGGGTGCCACTGCAGACGGCCACAAGGTGCCACTGCTGGCCAATGTCGGCGGTCCGGCGGACGTGCCAGCCGCGGTCGAGGCGGGCGCCGAGGGTGTCGGTCTCTTCCGTACCGAGTTCCTCTTTCTCGACGACAGCAAGAACGCTCCGTCGGAGGAGAAGCAGGTCGGGGCCTACCGCCAGGTCCTTGAGGCGTTCCCCGAGGGGCGCGTCGTAGTCCGGGTGCTGGACGCGGGCGCGGACAAGCCGCTGGACTTCCTGACGCCGTCCGACGAACCGAACCCGGCGCTGGGCGTGCGTGGACTGCGGACGCTGCTGGACCACCCGGAGGTGCTGCGCACCCAGCTGACGGCGCTGGCCAAGGCTGCCGAGGGGCTGCCGGTCTACCTTGAGGTCATGGCCCCCATGGTGGCGGACCGCGCCGATGCCAGGGCGTTCGCCGACGCTTGCCGGGAGGCAGGACTTCGGGCGAAGTTCGGTGCGATGGTGGAGATCCCCTCGGCCGCGCTGCGGGCGCGGTCGATCCTTCAGGAGGTCGAGTTCCTGTCTCTGGGGACCAACGACCTCGCGCAGTACACCTTCGCCGCCGACCGTCAGGTGGGTGCGGTGTCGCGGCTGCAGGATCCCTGGCAGCCCGCGCTCCTCGACCTGGTTGCGCTGTCCGCCGAGTCGGCGAAGGCCGAGGGAAAGAGCTGCGGTGTCTGTGGCGAGGCCGCCTCCGACCCGCTGCTCGCCTGTGTACTGACCGGACTCGGAGTCACCTCTCTTTCCATGGGCGCGGCGTCCATTCCCTATGTCCGGGCGACGTTGGCGAAGTACACGCTGGCGCAGTGCGAGCGTGCGGCTGCGGCCGCACGGGCTGCCGACAGCGCCGAAGAGGCTCGCGACGCGGCTCAGGCGGTGCTGTCGGGCGAGTAGTCGGACCGAGTCGGCCGACCGAGGGTTCGTAGAGGGCGCTCCACCTGCGGGTGGGGCGCCCTCTACGTGCTCAGTGGTTGTGGCGCGGTGTCTGTCCCTCCGGTCCGAGGTCGGGTGGCACGCAGTAGTCGACGTCCGATTCCGGGGAGATCAGGTCGCCTGAGTCGATGTCGGTGCAGTAGGCGTCGAAGACTTCTCCGGCAGTGAGGGGTTCGAGGCCGTCGCCACGCAGGCGCCAGCCGTAGATGCGGTCGGTGGTCCCCGGGGTGGTGGTGCGCATGACGAGTCCGCCGGGGCTCTGGGCGGCGATGCCGAGTGCGAGGACGGTGGTGAATTCGAGGGCCTCGGCCTCGTCGAGTTGTACGGCGCCGTCGGTGTTCTCGTCGGAGTGGAGGACGGCGAGGAGGGTCTCCGGGGTGCCGGTGACACTGCAGACGAGGTGGTGTTCGCCCGGCTGGGCTGTGTCGAGGATCCGGACGACGAGATCCGAGGCCCGAGTGAAGGCCGCGCGGCCGATGTCCTCCCCGCAGGAGCCGCAGGCACCTAGGCGGGCTAGGAGTGTGGTCGCGTACTCCCAGGTGGCTTGGCGGACGGCTTCGTCCACGAGGGCTGGTACGAGCTCGGTGAGGGGCTGGCCCTCGTATGGGAGCGTCGGTCCGGTGGTGGCGAGTTCGGCTGTGAAGCGTGTGCGGCTGGACGGGATGTCCGGGTTCAGGCCCGTATCCTCGCAGAAGTCGGCGTACTCCTGCGGGTCGAAGAGGGCGATGGTCGTGTGGCTGCCCTGTGAGGCGCGGGTCCTCAAGAGGTCTTCGACCTGTTTCAGGTAGGTCGCGTGGTCGTCGAAGGTAAAGCTGCGGTAGCGCCGCATGGCGCGGAAGTCGTGTTCGTCGGTGAGCAGGCCGATGGTGCCGGCGATTTCGCGGCGCAGGACGCGTCGCATCCTCTGGTGGTCGGTGTGCGCCATGTTTCCCCCTGTGCACAGTCGATCAATGCTCACTCACAGTAACCGGCGGCACTGACAATGCGGTCCGGTCGAGACGGGCCCGGACCAGTCGATGCTGGACTGCGCAGGTCAGGGCGATGATCGTGCCTGAAGGTGGCCCCTCCCGCCGGGCCGGTGATGACCGCCCAGGTAGGCGCCCTGAGCGGTATCGAGGGCGAGGGCGAGGGCGAGCTCCCACGAGATGGTGGCGTGGAGCATCTCGGCCAGGGTGAAGACGGCGGCCGCGGCGGTGAGGAGCAGCGTGGCGGTGACGGATTCGCCGGTGGCCGCGAGGGCCGTCGTGATTCCGCCCGGGGCAAAGGTGACGGAGAGCGGGATGAACAGGTTCCGGGCGGCAGCCGTGCTGGTGCCGAACCGGGCCAGCGGAACCTGGAGAGCCACGACCATGACGTTGTTGAGGACCACCAGGAGCGGTGCGCGTCCGTTTCGGTGTGTTGGCGTGGGGCTTGGTGAGGATGCTCGCGGCACGGTCTCCGAAGCTGCCCACCGCGGAGGCAGCCATGAGCTGGACGATCAGCAGGACCTGGGCGGTGGGGAGCCGGTCGGCGAGCTTGCCTCCTATCGGTGCGCCGGCGATACCGACGGCTCCGGCGACCGCGGCGAGCGTGCCGAGCTGGGCGAGGGAGAGTCCGCGGACATAGGTGCAGCAGAGGACGGAGACGGACGCCCATAGTCACGCTGCCGGTGCGGTCGACGAGCGCGATAACGAGCATGCTGCGTCCGTCGCGGCCTCCGGGAACGCTTCAGTGGTGCGACGGCCAAGGGAATTGCCGCCTCCGTCGAACGGGCCGTGGCCGACAGCTCCTTGGCGTCCGGAGCGGCACTGCCTCCGGTGCGGCGCCTCGCGGACGATCTTGGCGGGCGGTCACCCCGATCCGCGACTGCTCCCAGGTCTCGTGCCCCTCTCGGCTTTCCCCTGGCGCTCGTTCACGCCGTTCGACGCTGCGGCTGGCCCGGCTTGAGGACGCCGTACGCACATGGCTGGAGCCCGACGGGGTGCCCGTGGAGCATGTGACGCGGAGCGCTGGATCTGGTCGGGCGGCTGCTCTCCATCGAGCTACGGACCGGCGACACCGTGGCCATGGAGGATCCCGGTTACCACCATCTGCTGGACCTGGTCACGGCGTTGGGTCTGCGCATGGTGCCCGTGGCTGTCGACTCACAGGGAGTGCTGCCCGATGCCTTGCTCGCAGCGCTGGGTGCATGTTGCGGACGGTGAGCAGGTTCCCGGGAACGGACTGGCGGTGGGCGGCCGCCGCATGTGATCCGATCCCCCTGGCCGACACGACGGGCGGCTTCTGCTGACCTCCGGGTGGGTCAGTCATCTGCTCCAGGAGACGGTCTATCGGCTTCTCACGGACGACCGCACGCGCGCGTTGACGGCTCTCGCCCGGGAGACCCGCGCTGCGCCGGAGCGCGCTCATGCGAGAGCTCGGCGACCGGGGCATCGCGGCGCACGAGGCGAGCGGAATGAAAGTGTGGGTGCCCGTTCCGGACGAGTCGACTGTGGTGAACGGGCTGCGGTCGTACGGCTGGTGGGTCGCGGGCGGGGTGCGGTTCCGGTTGTCGTCCGGGCCGTATGTGCGGATCAGCGTCGCCGAACTGGAGCCGGCCGACGCGGCGCGGCTGGCCTCGGAACTTCGCCGGCGTACTTGGTGAGTCCGAGGCCACTTACGGTTGCTGACGCTCCGTCAGGAGCGCTTGCGGGCCAGATCCTCGTAGAAGTGCAGCAGGTCGAGATTGTCGATGGAGCCGGGGTTGACGGCCTTCTCCAGTGGGGTGCCCTGGAGGAGACGCTTGACGGGGACCTCGATGCGCTTCCCCGTGAGGGTGTGCGGGATGCCGGGTACCTCGATGACCTCGTCGGGGACGTGGCGGGGTGAGAGGTTCTCGCGGATGGTCTGCTTGATGCGGTCAAGAAGTGCCTGGTCCAGGGCCGCTCCCGGGATCAGCTGCACGAACAGGGGCATCCAGTAGCCGCCGTCGGGCTGTTCGATGCCGATGACCAGGGATTCCCTGATCTCGGGGAGCCGTTCCACGGCCTCGTAGATGTCGGCCGAACCCATGCGGACGCCCTGCCGGTTGAGCGTCGAGTCGGAGCGGCCGTGGATCACGACCGAGCCGCGTGAGGTGACGGTGATCCAGTCGCCGTGGCGCCATACGCCGGGATAGGTGTCGAAGTAACTGTCGTGATAGCGGCTGCCGTCGGGGTCGTTCCAGAAGTGGATCGGCATCGACGGCATGGGGTTGGCGACGACCAGCTCGCCGACCTCGTCGATCAGAGGATCGCCGCCCGGATCCCAGGACTGCAGGTCGGTGCCCAGGCTGGGTGCCTGGAGCTCCCCGATGTAGACGGGCAGGGTCGGTACGGCGCCCGCGAAGCAGGAGCACACGTCCGTGCCACCGCTGACGGAGGCGATCCACAGATCCTCGCGGACCTCGTCGTGCAGCCAGCGGAAACCGTCGGGCGGGAGCGGTGAGCCGGTGGTGGCCACGCACTGCACCTTGGAGAGGTCGAAGTCGCGTCCTGGGCGCACGTCGGCTTTGCGGCAGGCCATGACGTACGCGGCCGAGGTGCCGTAGAGCGTGGCACCCGTGCGTTCGGCGACCCGCCACTGGGCGCCGATGTCCGGGTAGCTGGGGCTGCCGTCGTACAGGACAACGGTCGTGCCGGTGAGGAGGCCGGAGACGAGGAAGTTCCACATCATCCAGCCCGTGGAGGTGTACCAGAAGAAACGGTCCTCGGGGCCGAGGTCGCAGTGCAGGCCGAGCTGCTTCAGATGCTCGACGAGGATGCCGCCCTGGGACTGGACGATCGCCTTGGGCAGTCCGGTCGTGCCCGAGGAGTAGAGGACCCACAGGGGGTGGGCGAAGGGCACCTGTTCGAAGACCGGCTCGGTGTCGGCACTCGTCAGGGCCGACCACTCCAGGGCGCCTTCGGGGGCCTCGGTGCCCAGGAGCGGGATGTGGACGACGGCGCGCAGGGAGGGCAGCTCGCCGCGGAGTTCGGCGACCGTCTCTCGGCGGTCGTGCTCCTTGCCGCCGTAGCGGTATCCGTCGACGGTGAACAGGATCACCGGCTCGACCTGCTGGAAACGGTCCAGGACGCTGCGGGCGCCGAAGTCGGGGGCGCAGGACGTCCAGACGGCGCCCACCGCGGCCGTGGCGAGGAGGGCGACGACGGCCTCTGTGATGTTCGGGAGGTAGCCGCTGACGCGGTCTCCCGGCCGTACTCCCAGGGCGCGCAGCTCGGCGGCCAGGGAGCCGACCTGGCGGCGCAGCTCGGACCAGGTCATCGGCTGCGGCTCATGGATCTCGTCGACGTACAGGAGGGCGGGGTCGCCCGGGCGGGTCTCGGCCGCGCGCAGGGCGTGCTCGGCGTAGTTGAGAGTGGCTCCCGGGAACCATTCGGCGCCGGGCATCGAGCGGGCGCCCAGCACGCGCGCGTAGGGCGTCGAGAACCGTACGTCGAACCATTGGGTGACGGCTTTCCAGAACGTCTCCAGCTCGTCCACGGACCAGCGGTGGAGGGCCGCGTAGCCTCCTTCGGCCGGAGCGCCGTGGTGTTCGGCCGCCCATGCCTGGAATCCGGTGACCTGGGACCGGGCGATGCGCTGCGGGTCTGGCTGCCAGAGCGGCTGGGGTTTCACGGTCGACATGGGGCGGCTCCCGGACTGTGCGCGTCGTGTGCGTCTCCCGCGCACGGGCTGGGGTGTGCGCGTGACGCGGCTGACAGGGACGATGCCATGTGATCAACTTCTACGCCAGGGTGCGGCCCACATAGTCCGTGTCGTGAAGATGTGGTCCCGGCACGGGTGAACGGCAGTTGAACGGACCGCGCGGGTGGGGCAGTGAGTGGCAGGGTGAGCAGCATGAACGGTCGTGACCTGGTGCGTTCGGTGAAGGCGGTTGGTTCTGTGGGGACGCCCCAGGGGTTGCGTACCGTGCGCGCTGCGTGGCGCAGGAGGCGTACCGACGCCGCCGGGCTGCCGGCGCGGGGGGCCGAACGCGCGCGGGTGCCGGGTCCTGTACAGGGTGTCGAGCCGGGGCCGGGTGGGGGTGTCGTCCGGTTCAGCCGCTCCGAACTGCGGATTGTCGTCGCGGTGAACGGAGCGGTCTTCTGGGGATGGGACGGAGCCGCGCCCGAGCCGTCGTACGCGCTCGGAAGTCACTGTCCGGAGCCGGATCCACGGGCGGTGCTGGAGCCGGACAAGGACGGCGGCTGGCGGGTCGTGGCCGAGCGGGCGACGGTCATGGTGTCCCGGCACGGCGCGGTCGAGGTGCGTACGCCCGGCGGGGTGACACTGCGCCGGGATCTGCCGCCCCGGTGGTGGGAACCGGCGAGCGGCGGCGCGGCACGCTGGATGCAGCGGTCCGAGGTCGGCGCGGACGCGCGGTTCTTCGGGCTGGGGGGACGGGCGTCGGGCCCACGGTTGCGGGACGGAACGTATCGGCTGTGGAACACCGACCCCGGTCGGGCGTTCGGTCCGGGCGACGATCCGCTGTACGTCACGATGCCAGTGCAGCTGGTGGTGGCCGACGCCGCCACCCACCTCGTGTTCCACGACACCTCGTGGGACGGCACCGTGACCCTGCGGGAGGGCGAGGAGGGTGCCGGGTCCGGGCACGACCGGGCGGGGACGAGCGAGCTGCGGATGGACGGCGGTCCCCTGCGCTGCTGGGTGATGGTGGGCACGCCCGCGCGTGTGCTGCTCGCCTGGGCCTCGTTGACCGGTGCGCCCGCCCTGCCTCCGTCGTGGGCGCTCGGCCATCATCACGCCCGCTGGGGCTTCGGCAGCGAGCAGGAGGTGCGGCGGATCGTCGCCGGTTACCAGGAACACGGTCTGCCGCTCGACGCCGTTCATCTGGACATCGACCACTTGGACGAGCATCAGGTGTTCACCGTCGACCATGAGCGCTTCCCCAAGCTGCCCCAACTGGCCGAGGACCTGCGGCGGGACGGCATCCGCCTGGTGTCGATCGTCAACCCCGCGGTCAAGGCCGCGCCGGGCAACGCCGTCTACGACAGCGGCACGGCCGAGGACGTCTTCGTGCGGGACGCGTCCGGGCGGCTCGTGGAAGGGGTCGTATGGCCCGGCGAGGCGGTCTATCCGGACTTCACGCACGCACACGTGCGTGCGTGGTGGGGTCGCCTCTACCAGGAGAGGCTCACAGCGGGGTTCGCGGGCTTCTGGCACGACATGAACGAGCCCACGTCGTTCAACGCCTTCGGGGAGTCCACTCTGCCGCGATCCGCCAGGCACCTGCTGGAGGGCCGGGGCGGCGATCATCAGGAGGCGCACAACGTCTTCGCGCTGTGCATGGCCCAGGCCGGGTACGAGGGGCTGCGCGAGCTGGTGCCCGATGAGCGGCCTTTCCTGTTCTCTCGCTCCGGATGGGCCGGCATGCAGCGCTACGGCGGCACCTGGTCCGGCGACGTGGCCACCGGGTGGCCCGGGCTGCGCGCCTCGCTGTCGCTCGTGATGGGGCTCGGGCTGTGCGGGGTGCCGTACTCCGGGCCCGATGTGGGCGGCTTCGACGGGAGCCCGTCACCCGAGCTGTATCTGCGCTGGTTCCAACTCGGCGCCTGGCTGCCGCTGTTCCGTACGCACGCGAGTCTGCGAGCGGGGCGCAGGGAGCCGTGGGAGTTCGGCCCCGAGGTACTGGAGCACGCGCGCGTGGCGCTCCTGGAACGCCGACGGCTGCTGCCGTACTTCATGACGCTCGCACAGCTGGCCCGGCGTACCGGAGCGCCTTATGTGCGGCCCTTGTGGTGGTCCGCGCCGGAGGACCGCGCCCTACGGGACTGCGAGGACACCTTCCTGCTGGGTGACTGCCTGCTCGTGGCACCGGTTCTCGATCCGGGCAGCGACCGGCGTGCGGTCCAGCTGCCGCGGGGCCGCTGGTACGACACGACGACGGAGCAGGCGTACGAGGGGCCGGGGCAGGTGCTCGTCGACGCTCCGCTGTCCAGGATCCCGGTGCTCGCGCGCGCGGGTGCCGTCATTCCGGTGCGGGGCGACGACGGCGGTCTCCAGTTGGAGGTGTGGGCGCCCGGCCGGGGACAGAGCGGGGGCGGGCTCATCGTCGAGGATGCGGGCGACGGATGGCACGAACCGGAGATCGAGCGCTACGTCGCCCGCTGGGAGGGCCGGAAGGTGGTCGTTCAGCGGGAAAGTGAGCACGGCCTGAACGAACCGTCCCACCCGGTGCGGCTGCGCGGGCTCGGAGCGCGCTGAGGCTCAGACGTAGCGGCCCTCGAACCAGGCCCGTACGGCCAGGGTGTGCAGGGGAAAGGCGAGCTCCTCCGGCCTGCGCAGAAGGTGCCAGCCCTCCGTCTCGTCCGTGGCGGCTGACCTCGGGAGACCGTCGGCGGGGCGCTCCGGCAGCACTCCGAACAGCAGCAGGTGCCCGTCGGGCGAGCTCAGCGCGTCGACGAGTCGTACGTCGCGGCTCGCCGCGTCGATGCCGGTCTCTTCCTTGAGCTCACGGACCAGGGCATGGCGCCAGTCCTCGCGGTCGTCGATGTAACCGCCGGGGAGTGCGATGCCTCCGCGCGCGGGGGCGATGGTTCGGGTGATGACGACCAGGGCGGTGCCCTGGGTGTCGTACACGGGCTGGAGTGCGACGGCGACCGGCAAGGGGTTGCGGTAGGCCACGGTGCTGCAGACGGGACAGGTGCGGGGCCAGCCCGCGACGCCCTCTCCGTAGGGCGCTCCGCAGCTCGAACAGTGGGTGCCGGGCGCGGAGTTGGGGATGGAGTGCTGAGTTTCGGACACGCGGCGGACTGTATCCGATCACCGGTAGCTCCGGTTCCGTTGGGCCCCTGCCTCTTCGCGGCCGCCCGTGCGACACTTCTGACGTATCGTCAGATCGAGTCCTGGGGAGGGATGTTGCCACGCACGCGCACACCAGTGGTCGCCGGGTGGTTCGCCGGTGACGAAGACGGGTTCACGCTTCTCGGCACGCGTTGCTCCGCCTGCGCCTCGGTCTTTTTCCCGCGTGAGGACGGCCATTGCCGCAACCCCGGATGCGCCGGTGGAGATCTGGCGGAGATTCCCCTTTCGCGCCGCGGTCGCGTCTGGTCCTACACAGATGGCCGGTATCGGCCGCCGTCACCGTATGTGACCGATCCGGAACTTCCGTGGGAGCCGTACACGTTGATCGCTGTGGAGCTGGCCGCTGAGCGGATCGTGGTGCTGGGGCAGGCGGTTCCGGGGGTGACCGTCGCCGATCTTTCGGTGGGCACGGAGGTGGAGGTCGTCCCCGGTGTGCTCCATGAGGACGGGGAGACGGTCTGGACGACGTGGCACTGGCGGCCGACGGGGGTGACGACATGACGGGAGAGGTGGCGGTGCTCGGCGTGGGCATGCACCCCTGGGGCAAGTGGGGGCGCGGTTTCGTCGAGTACGGAGTGGTGGCGGCCCGTGCGGCGCTGGCCGACGCGGGTCTGGAGTGGCGGGACGTCGGCTCGATCGTCGGCGCCGACACCGTGCGGGGCGGCTATCCCGGTCATGTGGCGGGGGCGACCTTCGCGAAGGCGCTGGGCTGGCAGGGCGCCCGCGTCACCAGCGTGTACGCGGCGTGCGCATCCGGAGCGCAGGCGGTGTCGGCCGCGCGGGCGCAGATCCTCGCGGGCCTCGCCGACGTGGTGCTCGTGGTCGGCGCTGACGCTGCGCCCAAGGGGTTCTTCCGGCCCGCGGGCGGCGACCGGCCGGACGATCCGGACTGGCTGCGGTTCCGGATCCTCGGGGCGACCAATCCGACCTACTTCGGGCTGTACGCCCGCAGGAGGATGGCCGTGCACAAAGACACTCCGGAAGACTTCGCGCAGGTCAAGGTGAAGAACTCCGCCATGGGCGCGTTGAATCCGTATGCGCGGTACCGGAAGCGGGTGACCGCGGAAGAGGTCGCGGCCTCCGCCGTGGTGGCCGATCCGCTGCGGCTGCTTGACATCTGTGCCACCTCGGACGGCGGGGCCGCGCTGGTGCTCTCCAGCATGGAGTTCGCGCGTCGGCGGGGCAGGTCCGAGCCGGTGCGGATCAGGGCGGTGTCGACGGTGACGCCGACGTATCCGAACACGGTGCTGGACCTGCCGGACATCGCGACGGACTCGGCCGTCGCGGTCGAACCAGCGGCCGACACCTTCCGCGCCTCGATCGCTCGCGCGGCGTACGAGGAGGCCGGTGCCGGGCCGGAGGACCTCTCCCTGGCCGAGGTGTACGACCTGTCCACCGCCCTGGAGTTGCAGTGGTACGAGGACCTCGGGCTGTGCGGGGAGGGTGAGGGAGCGAAGCTCCTGCGGGAGGGAGCGACGGCCTCGGGTGGGCGCATGCCGGTCAATATGAGCGGGGGGCTCGCCTCTTTCGGTGAGGCGGTCCCTGCCCAGGCGATCGCCCAGGTGTGCGAGCTGACCTGGCAGTTGCGGGGGGACTCGGGGGAACGGCAGGTTCCGGACGCGCGCGTGGGGATCAGCGCGAACCAGGGCCTGTTCGGACATGGGTCGGCGGTGATAGCCGTGCGGTGATGCGGGGAAAGGGGTTTCTCATACGCTGCGTGAGGGCCCCGGAATCCTGCGTGAACGTCTCATGAACTGCGCTTGGGCATGCACGAATGGCGCCAGTATGCTCCCGTGCGCTCCTGGACGGACACTCTCCGCTTCGCCTTCCAACCGGTGGTCAATCTGGCGACCGGTGGAGTGGCAGGGCTGGAGATACTCGCCCGTCCGGAGACCGGCGACATCCTGGCTCAGGCCCGCCGCGACCCCGAACTCGACGGACAGCTCACCGTGTTGGCTGTACGGGCGGCCGCGCGCAGGGAGACGCTGCTGCCGCTGCATGTCAATGTGTTCGCGGGCACGCTCGCCGACCTCGGCGGACTCACTCCGCTGCACCACGCGGTACGTGAGGCGGGGCGGCTGCCGTGGGAGATCACGATCGACGTCGGTCCGCCGTACACGCATGTGCCGCATCAGGCGCTGCTGGAGGCAGTCGCCGAGCTGCGGGGACAGGGCTTCCGGATCAGCGCGGACGGAGTCGGGGACGGCGACGTACCGCTGAGGCTGCTTGTCGACATGTCGCCCGACATCGTGAAGCTCGACACGTCGCTGCTGGTCCGGCCTGCCGCGGTACGGGCGATGCGGACCCTGTGCGACGAGCTCGGCGCGCTTCTGTGCGTCGAGGGCGTGGAGACGGAACTGCAGTACACGGCTGCCCTGTCGGCCGGTGCACAGCTGGCGCAGGGCACGCTGTTCGCGCCGCCGTCCCGGCTGCCCGCGGCGGAGGTATACGTTCCGCCCCGCTCCCCCGGTGACGCGGCGCCACCACGGTCCGGGCCGTCGGTACGGGAGTTCGTGCGCCCCGCCGCGCTGTTGCCGGCCACCGCGTCCGCGGGACAGGTGCGCGCGCTGCTCACCGGGTCTCCCGACGTGTCCGGAGTGCTGCTCGTGGACAGGAACGGGGTGCCGTTCCGCTCGGTGCACCGGTCACGGTTCCTGCTGTCGATGTCGGGCCGCTACGGACACGCCCTGTACGCCGACCGGCCCGCCGCCAAGCTCGGTGATCCGCCGCGGACGGTGGGGATCGACGCCACGGCCTGGGAGGTCCTGGACGTGGTCGCCGTCGGCGCCCGGGACCGTACGTCGGACGACGTGGCCGTGGTCGACCGGTACGGCCGCTGCGTAGGCGTCGTGCGGCTCTCGGATCTCGTACGGGCGCTGAGCGACACCCGGGTGGAGGAGGCAGCAGGCCTCAACCCGCTGACACGGCTGCCCGGTTCGGACGCGATCACGGCCGAGGTGGACCGGTGTGTCGCGGCCGGGCGGACTTTCGCGCTGAGTTGGCTGGACGTCGACCACTTCAAACAGGTCAACGACGGGGCCGGATTCGCGGCGGGCGACGAGTTGATCAGGTCGGTGGGCCGGGTCTTGCAGCACGCCGCGGCCGACACCGCGCGCGTGGGGCACATCGGCTGGGACGACTTCCTGGTGCTGACGGACCCGGAGGGGCTGGCCCCGCTTGCCGCCTCCGTGCTCGACGCGCCCTGGACGGCGGGCGGGCGACCCGTGACGCTGTCGCTGGCCACCGTGGTGTGCCTGCCGGGCAGTGTGGTGGACCATCGGGAGGCGGCCGCGTGCCTGGCGCCGCTGAAGAAGGCCGCGAAGGCGCTCAGCGGGGCTAGTTGGGTCGTGGGGCGGGCAGGCTTGCCGGGGCACGAGATCAGGCGTGGAGCGGGCACGGAGGCCACTTCCACGGGCTATGCGGTGGCGGAGCCAGGGCGGGGCTGAGCACGCGTCCGGGCCGTGTCCCGGCCGGCCTCGCCCGCGCCCATCGAGGACGCCGTCGTACGACGGTCCGCGGTTCGTCGTCCCGTCCCAACCGTTGTCGTCAGCGACCTTGACGCCCCCCGGGGCCCGGTGAACACTTCCGGTGTCAGTCGACATCGCCGTACATTCTCGGCGTATCCAGGCACCATGCCGCGCGGGCCCCCACAGACCAAGGCCCATACCCCCACGGGCGATTCGGCTACGACGGCACGCTCGTCGCGGACGCCGGGCGGGGCGCGGAATCCTCCCTGCCCTCGGCAGTTCGCCAAGGGAACCGCAACCCTGCACGGAGGACCGGGGCGGGAACGTCCCGGGCCAGGGCCTAGGAGCCGCCATGAGCAACGGAGACGTATTTCTCGGTGAGGTCATCGGTACGGCGATTCTGATCCTCTTCGGCGCCGGCGTGGTCGCCGCCGTCGTACTCAACTACTCCAAGGCGAAGGACGCCGGCTGGGTCGTCATCGCGTTCGGCTGGGGCTTCGGTGTGCTGGCGGGGGCGTACACCGCCGCCCCGCTGTCCGGCGGACACCTCAACCCGGCTGTGACCCTCGGGATCGCCGTCGACACCGGGGACTGGGACCAGGTCCCCCTCTACATCGCCGGGCAGATGGTCGGCGCCATGCTCGGCGCGGTCCTGTGCTGGCTGGTCTACTACGCGCAGTTCCAGGCCAACGCCGAGGAGGAGATCGCCCAGCCGACGCTCGGGATCTTCTCCACCGCGCCCGCGATCCGCAACCCCGTGGCGAACCTGGTCACGGAGATCATCGCGACGATCGGGCTGGTCCTGCCGATCCTGGCCTTCGGACTCACCAAGGGGCTGGGCGAGTCCGGTACCGCGGTTTTGGTCGTCGCCTTCCTGGTGGTCGGCATCGGTCTGTCGCTCGGCGGGCCCACCGGATACGCCATCAACCCGGCCCGTGACCTGGGCCCGCGCATCGTCCACGCCCTGCTGCCGATCCCCAACAAGGGCACCTCGGACTGGGGTTACGCCTGGATCCCGGTGGTGGGACCGCTGATCGGCGGGGCGCTGTCCGGGCTCATCTTCAACGCAGCCTTCTGAAACACGGCCCTCGTGAAACGCAGCCCTTGTGCAACGCAGCCTTGAGCAGGAACCGACGAAGGGGACGTCATGACGGACAGGTTCGTCGCCGCTATCGACCAGGGCACCACCTCCAGCCGCTGCATCATCTTCAACCAGGACGGCGCGATCGTGGCCGTCGACCAGCGCGAGCACCGCCAGATCTTCCCCAAGCCCGGCTGGGTGGAGCACGACGCCACCGAGATCTGGTCCAAAGTGCAGGCCGTGGTCGCCGGAGCGATCGCCAAGGCCGGACTGCGCGCCGACCAGCTGAGCGCGCTGGGCATCACCAACCAGCGTGAGACGACGGTTCTTTGGGACCGCGCGACGGGCAAGCCCGTGCACAACGCGATCGTGTGGCAGGACACCCGTACCGCTGCGCTGACCAGGCAACTCGGCGGCTCGGACGGGCAGGACCGGTTCCGTGAGCAGACCGGGCTGCCGCTGGCCACCTACTTCTCGGGGCCGAAGGCGGCCTGGCTGCTGGACAACGTGCCAGGACTGCGCGCGCGTGCCGAGAACGGCGAGATCGCCTTCGGCACCATCGACTCCTGGCTCATCTGGAACCTCACCGGCGGCACGGACGGCGGGCAGCATGTCACCGACGTGACGAACGCCGGACGGACCATGCTGATGAACCTGGAGACCCTCCAGTGGGACCAGTCCATCCTGTCCGCGATGAACGTGCCGGACGCCGTCCTGCCCGAGATCAAGTCGTCCGCCGAGGTGTACGGCACCGCTGTCGGCCAACTCGCGGGCGTCCCCGTGGCATCGGCGCTGGGCGACCAGCAGGCAGCCGTGTTCGGACAGGCCTGCTACGACGTGGGCACGGCGAAGAACACGTACGGTACGGGCTCCTTCCTGCTGCTCAACACGGGCAACCGGCCGGTCCCGTCGAAGAGCGGGCTGCTGACGACGATGGGCTACAAAATCGGCGGTGAGGCGCCGGTCTACTGTCTGGAGGGCTCAATTGCCATAACGGGCGCGCTGGTCCAGTGGTTCCGTGACCAGCTGGGCATCATCCGAAACGCCGACGAGATCGAGCCTCTGGCCGCGAGCGTCGACGACAACGGCGGCGCGTACATCGTGCCTGCCTTCTCCGGCCTGTTCGCGCCCTATTGGCGCTCCGACGCGCGCGGGGTGGTCACGGGACTCACGCGGTACGTCACGAAGGCGCACCTCGCGCGGGCGGTCCTGGAGGCCACGAGCTGGCAGACCCGCGAGGTCGTGGACGCCATGTACCAGGACTCCGGGGTGCACATCACCACCCTGAAGGTGGACGGCGGCATGACCAAGAACAACCTGCTCATGCAGCACCTGGCGGATGTGCTGGACGTTCCGGTGGTGCGGCCGAAGGTCTCCGAGACCACCTGTCTGGGTGCCGCGTACGCGGCCGGGCTCGCCACAGGCGTGTGGAACGACCTCGACGAGCTGAAGTCCCACTGGCAGAAGGACGTCGAGTGGACGCCCAACATGGAGGCGTCCGTCCGGGACCGCCAGTACCACAACTGGCGCAAGGCGGTGGAGAAGAGCTTCGGCTGGGAGGAGGACGGCGAGAACTAGGCACGCGTGCGTGGTGCCGCGAGAGCCGGGCACACGCGCGTAGTGCCGTCGAAGCAGCGGCCCGTACCCCTGTCGGTGGGGGTACGGGCCGCACCCCGCTCAGGTGGTGACGGTCTGGCGGTGCCGCGCCGAGTACGCCATGGCGTGCTGTACGACGCCGACGAGTACGTCCTTGACCGACTGCTTGTCCCGGGCGTCGCACAGCACGATCGGTACGTCCTCGTCGAGGTCGAGGGCCTGCCGTACGTCCTGCTCCGGGTAACGGATCGCTCCCTCGAAGCAGTTGACGCCGACGAGGAAGGGTATGGAGCGCCGCTCGAAGTAGTCGACGGCGGCGAAGCAGTCCTCCAGGCGACGGGTGTCGACGAGCACGACGGCCCCCAGGGCGCCCTCGGAGAGCTCGTCCCACATGAACCAGAACCGTTCCTGTCCTGGTGTGCCGAACAGGTACAGCACCAGGTCCTCGCGCAGGGTGATACGCCCGAAGTCCATGGCGACGGTGGTGGTGCGCTTGCTCTCCACACCGCTCGTGTCGTCGACCGGACGGCCTGCCTCGGTGAGCAGTTCCTCGGTGCGCAGCGGCTTGATCTCGCTGACCGCGCCCACGAACGTGGTCTTGCCCACGCCGAAGCCGCCGGCCACGAGGATCTTGAGCGTGACGGGCTCGACCGGGGGCTTGCCGCGCTCAGAACGCCCGAAGATCATTGGTCTCTTCTCCTGCTTGCTGGGGGTGTTGAGGCGACGGCGGGCCATAGCCTCCGCCGCCGGGGGTCTCGATGACGAGCACATCGCCAGGGCCGACGTCCGCCGTGTCGCGTCCGCCGAGTTCGGTGACCGTACCGTCCGTGTGTTCCACACGGTTGGCGCCCAGCGCGCCGGACTCGCCGCCGGCCATGCCGTACGGGGGCACCCTACGGTGCTGGGACAGCGTGGAAACAGTCATGGGCTCATGGAACCGGATGCGCCGCACGGCGCCGTCCCCGCCCTGCCACCTTCCGGCTCCGCCGCTGCCGGGCCGCAGCGCGAACTCGTCGAGCCGCACGGGCAGTCGCCATTCCAGGACCTCGGGGTCCGTGAGCCGCGAGTTGGTCATGTGGGTCTGGACGACGGGCGCTCCGGCGAAGCCGTCGCCCGCGCCGGAACCGGACGCAACGGTCTCGTAGTACTGGTGGTGGTCGTTGCCGAAGGTGACGTTGTTCATGGTGCCGGAGCCCTCGGCCTGGACGCCCAGAGCCGCGTACAGGGCGCCGGTGATGGCCTGCGAGGTCTCCACATTGCCCGCGACGACGGCGGCCGGCGGTGCGGGCGCCAGCATGGAGCCGGGCGGTACGACGATGTCGAGCGGGCGCAGACAGCCGTCGTTGAGCGGGATGTCGTCGTCGACCAGGGTCCGGAACACGTACAGGACGGCCGCGTTGACCACCGCGAAGGGCGCGTTGAAGTTGGTGGCCAGCTGGGCAGAGGTGCCGGTGAAGTCGACGGTGGCGGAACGGTTTTCGCGGTTCACGCGCACGCGTACGTGGATTTCGGCGCCCGAGTCGGTCTCGTAGGCGAACTCACCGTCGTCCAGCGCGTCGATCACACGGCGCACTGCCTCTTCCGCATTGTCCTGGACATGCTTCATGTACGCCTGGACGACGTCCAGGCCGAAGTTGTCGATCATTCGGCCGACCTCGTCGACGCCCTTGCTGTTGGCGGCGATCTGGGCGCGCAGGTCGGCGAGGTTGGTCCTCGGGTTGCGCGAGGGGTACGGCGCCTCGGTGAGCAGGCGGAGCGTCTCCTCCTCGCGGAAGCGGCCGTTCTCGACGAGCAGCCAGTTGTCGAAGAGGACACCCTCCTCCTCGATGGTGTGGCTGTTCGCGGGCATGGAGCCGGGAGCGATGCCGCCGATCTCGGCGTGGTGTCCGCGGGAGGCGACATAGAAGAGGATCCGGTCACCCTCCGTGCTTTCGGTGTCGAAGACGGGGGTGATCACGGTGACGTCCGGCAGGTGGGTGCCGCCGTGGTACGGGTCGTTGACGGCGTAGGCGTCCCCGGGGCTCATGGATGGGCCGCGCCGGCGGATGACCTCCTTGACGCTGGTGCCCATCGAGCCCAGGTGGACGGGGATGTGAGGGGCGTTGGCCACCAGGTTTCCGTCCGGGTCGAAGAGCGCGCAGGAGAAGTCCAGGCGTTCCTTGATGTTGACGGACTGGGCCGTGGACTCCAGCCGGGCACCCATCTGTTCGGCGATGGACATGAAGAGGTTGTTGAAGACCTCAAGCAGAACCGGGTCGGATTCCGTGTCGAGATCGGAACTCTCCGTAATCGCCGTGCGTTCCATGACCAGATGCCCGTCGTCGGTCGTCGCGGCCCGCCAGCCGTCGTCCACGACGGTCGTGGCACTGGCCTCGGTGATGATCGCGGGGCCGGTGACGGTCTCGCCGGGGGGAAGGTCCTCGCGGCGGTGGAGGGGAGCATCGCGCCAGGTGCCGCCCGTGTGGAGGCGGACGGTGTCTGGGGCGGCGGGGTGACCTTGGTAGGTGGCCAGGGCGGAGAGATCGGGGGGTTCGGTGATGCCGGTGGCTTCGACGGAGAGGGCTTCGACGACGATCGGGCGGTCGAGGGTGAAGGAGTACGTGGCGCGATGACGTTCTTCGAAGGCTTGGGTCATGGTGCCGGGCTCGGTCAGTTCGACGCTGAGGGTGGTGTCGGTGCCGTCGTAGCGGAGTTGGGCGCGACGGGTGACCTTGATGCGGGTCTCGGGGACGTCCTCGGCGAGGAGTTCGGCGCGGGCGGCGCGCTCCAGGTCCTCGGCGGTCTCCAGGATGCCGGGCATCGCTGCGGGCTCCAGGGGTGCCTCGACCGACTGTTCGCGCATGGCCGTGGTGTCGGCGAGGCCGATGCCGAGCGCGGAGAGAACTCCGGCCATGGGCGGGACGAGGACGGTGCGGATGCCGAGCGAGTCGGCGACCATGCACGCGTGCTGGCCGCCCGCACCGCCGAACGTGGTGAGGGCGTACCGGGTGACGTTGTGCCCTTTCTGGACGGAGATCCGCTTGATGGCATTGGCGATGTTGGCGACGGCGATCTGGAGGTAGCCCTCGGCGACCTGTTCGGGGCTGCGGTCGTCGCCGGTCTGCTCGCGGATCTCGCGCGCGAGATCCGCGAAGTGGTCCCGGACCAGCTCCGCATCGAGGGACTGGTCGCCATCGGGACCGAACACCTTGGGGAAGTGGGCGGGTTGGATCCGCCCGAGGATCACGTTGGCGTCGGTGACGGTGAGTGGGCCGCCGCCCCGGTAGCAGGCGGGGCCGGGGTCCGCGCCCGCCGAGTCCGGCCCTACGCGGTAGCGAGAGCCGTCGAAGTGCAGGACGGAGCCGCCGCCGGCCGCGACGGTGTGGATGTCCAGCATCGGGGCGCGCAGCCGGACTCCGGCGATCTGTGTGGTGAAGACGCGTTCGTACTCGCCCGCGTAATGCGAGACGTCGGTGGAGGTGCCGCCCATGTCGAAGCCGATGACCCGGTCGAAGCCGGCCAGTTGCGACATGCGGGCCATCCCGACGATGCCACCGGCGGGGCCGGAGAGAACTGCGTCCTTGCCGCGGAACTGCCCGGCTTCAGCGAGGCCGCCGTTGGACTGCATGAACATCAGCCGCACGCCTTCGAGTTCGTCGGCGACGTGCTGGACGTAGCTGCGCAGCACCGGCGAGAGGTAGGCGTCGACGACGGCGGTGTCCCCGCGCGGGACGAGCTTCATCAACGGGCTGACCTCGCTGGAGAGCGAGATCTGCGGGAAGCCGACGCGGGCGGCGAGCGCTCCGACCGCCTGTTCGTGGGCTGGGTGGAGGTGGCTGTGCATGCAGACCACGGCGACGGCCCGGATCCCGTCGTCGTACGCCTTCCGGAGGGGGCCGGCGAGGGCGTCGAGGTCGGGTTCGCGCAGGACGGTGCCGTCGGCGGCGATGCGCTCGTCGACCTCCAGGACCCGTTCATGGAGCAGTTCGGGGAGTTCGATCCGGCGGGCGAAGATCTGGGGGCGATTCTGGTAGGCGATGCGCAGGGCGTCGCGGAAGCCACGGGTGATGACGAGGAGGGTGCGCTCGCCCTTGCGCTCCAGGAGGGCGTTGGTGGCGACGGTGGTGCCCATGCGAACGGTCTCGACGGGTTCCTCGGAGCTGTCCAGAAGTGCGTGGACTCCGGCGACCGCGGCGTCGGTGTAACGCGCCGGGTTCTCCGACAGGAGCTTGTGGGTGAGCAGGCTGCCGTCCGGGCGTCGCGCGACGATGTCGGTGAAGGTACCGCCTCGGTCGACCCAGAACTGCCAGCCAGTCGTCACGTCCGTCTCCCCGATCGCACTGCTCGGCACCGTGTCCGCGGGCTGGTGGCCGGCTGTCCGCGGACGTTCGTCGACGATCAGTCGGATCATATCGGCCGGGGTGTCTCGGCGCCCGCCGCGGACCGGTGGACACACCCGACGGAGTCGCGGCCCCCTGCCTCGGCGTTCTCCGAGGTCAGGCGCGTGCGGTGGAGGGGCCGGGCGACACCGTTCCCGGCCACCGGCCGTGAGCGCGTCGCGGCGCTGAGGGAGCGGCCCCCGGACGGGCGGGACGGTCGGTCACAGGGCCCTGAGGCCGTTGATCACGTCGCGCAGGATGCTCTCGTCCGGGAGCTCCGCGGGTGGCACCGGCCGGTTCACATGGACCCACTCCGAGTCGACGAGATCGCCTATGAGGACCCGTACCACTCCGATGGGCAGGTCGAGTTCGGACGACAGCTCCGCGACCGACTGCGGGGTGTCCCGGCACAGGTCGACGATGTCCACGTGCTCGGGCGACAGCGAGTGGTCCCCGTCGGGATCGTCCGTATGGGATTCGGCCACGACGACCGCAATGAGGTCGAGGCGGTGCTGGCCGACACTTGTGGTGCGGCCGCGCGTCATGGCGTACGGACGGACCACCGGTCCGGCCTCGTCGTCGAACCAGTGGCTTCTTCCCTGACCGTCTGTGCTCATGCCATCTCACTACCCGCCTTGAGGCAGATCGGTGCGTGGGGCGGCACCGAGATGCACACCGACCCGCTTGACCAGGAGCGTCATCTCGTATGCGACGAGGCCCACGTCCGAGTCGGCGTCCGAGAGGACGGCGAGGCAGCTGCCGTCACCGGCGGCCGTCACGAACAGGAAGGCATCGTCCAGCTCGACCACGGTCTGCCGGACGTTGCCCGCCTCGAAGTGCCGGCCCACGCCCTTGGCGAGGCTGTGGAACCCGGAAGCCACAGCGGCGAGGTGCTCGCTGTCCTCGCGGGTCAGGTCCTTGGACACGCCGGTCGGGAGGCCGTCGCTGGAGAGCACCAGGGCCTTGCGAATGCTCGCGACGCGGTCCACCAAGTCGTCGAGGAGCCAGTTCAGCTCGCCGGACTTGTCGGTCGCCTTCGGTGCGGTCATCGACCGTCCCCCTTAGTCGTTCGTTGTGGTGCTGTGCCGCCGGGCGTGTCGTCTCCCGTGGCGTTCTCCTCGCGGCCACGCTGCCAGCCCCGCTGGAGCGAGGCCATGCGACTGCGTACCTCGTCGGCGTCCCGTTCGGCGGGCTCCCCCTGGTTCTGGGGGCGCCTCTCGGGGCTCTGCTTGAGCTGTGGGGCCAGGTTCGCCTGTCGTACGCGGCGGGGCAGCGGGGCAGTGCCGGAAGCGGTGTCCTGGGGCCCTCGTGCGGCGCCGAGGGGAGGCCTGGCCGAGGAGCCGGGCGCCCCAGAGGTTCCGGAGGCGTACTCGCCCCAGCCGGGCCGTACGACACCACCCGTCGAACCGCCCCTCTCCAGAGCGCCAGGAGCGGAACCCACCGGGCCGAGAGCGGGCTCGTCCGGCCTGCCGGTGGCACCGATGGCGGAGTCCTCCGCACCCGCGCCGCTCGACGCGATCTCGGCACGCCGGGTACGCCGGGGCAGGGCAGGAGCGCCGGACCCTCCGCCGAGTTCGCGGCTCGGCGACGCCGAAGAGGTTGAGCTCTCCGTCAGCTCGTCAAGGCGGTCGGCCACGCCGGTGCCCCGGCGCAGGGCCGCGGCGCGGCGGCGGCTCGGCAGTGGCGGCGGCTCGGAGCGTGCGGGCCCCGGTCCCACGGCCGGCGTCGGCTGCGTCCGGGACGCACCCGGGCCGATCGCCGGTGGCTCGTCGGACTCCTCACGCCCCGGACGGTCGTCGGTGACGGGGCGCCCGTGGGAACTGACCAGCTTGGGCGTACGGCGGCGCGGCAGCGACACGGGGGCGTCCGGACCGTCGCCACCGATGTCGGCCCCATCGATGTCCGGAGTCCCGTCGTCGACCTGGGCCAGCGATCGGCGCGGGCGGAACAGTCCGCCGCGCTCGCTGTCCTCGGAGTCGAGCACGCCCGGGAAGTCGTGCAGCGCGTCCAGGTCGACGGGTGCCTCCAGTTCGACCGGGCCGTCCAGGATCGCGGGAGGCATGCCCGGCAGCTGGGCCGGTCTCCGGGTCAGTGAGGCCCGCTGCGCCTCCTCCAGTTCGGCCTCCTTCGACGGCTGGGGGCGGTCGAGGCGGAAGCCGATCCCATTGGTGTCGGGGACGTCGTCGGTCAGCAGCGCGTCCGGGATGAAGACCACGGCCGTGGTGCCGCCGTAGGGCGAAGGCTGAAGCGAGACGCGGACGTTCTGCCGCTGGGCGAGCCGGCTGACCACGAACAGGCCGAGCCGGTCGGTGTCGGACAGCTCGAACTCGGGTGTCTCCGCGAGCCGGAGGTTGGCGTCCAGCAGTGCGTCGGCGGCCATGCCGAGTCCGCGGTCGTGGATCTCCAGGGTGAAGCCGTTGGCGACGCGCTCGCCCAGGACCTGGACGGCGGTGTGCGGCGGGGAGAACACGGTGGCGTTCTCCAGGAGTTCGGCCACGAGATGGGTGAGGTCCGCGACGGCCGGTCCGGTCACGGCCACCCGGGGCAGCCTGCGGACCTCGATGCGCTCGTAGTCCTCGACCTCGGCGACGGCGGCGCGTACGACGTCCATGAGCTGGACGGGCTTGCGCCACTGCCGGGAGGGGGCGGCTCCGGAGAGGATCACGAGGCCCTCGGCGTGCCGGCGCATGCGGGTGGTCAGGTGGTCCAGGCGGAACAGGTCGGCGAGTTCGTCGGTGTCCTCGGTGCGGCGTTCCATGGTGTCGAGCAGGGTGAGCTGCTTGTGGAGCAGGACCTGGCTGCGGCGTGCGAGGTTGACGAAGACCTCGGAGACGCCGGCGCGCAACTCGGCCTGTTTCACGGCGGCTTCGACGGCTGCGCGCTGGAGGGTGTTGAGGGCCTGACCGACCTCGCCCATCTCGTTCTTGTCGTACTCCAGGCGCGGGACCTCGGTCTCGACGTCGACCTGTTCGCCCACGGAGAGGCGGCGCATCACGCTGGGCAGTCGTACGCCCGAGGCCTCGTGGGCCTCCAGGCGCAGCTGCCTCAGATCGCGGATGAGGGTGCGGCCGACACGCACGGACAGAACGAGGGAGAAGAGCAGGGCGATCAGTCCGAGGACGCCGACGGAGGCCGCCTTGACGATGACCCCCATCGCATCCGGGCGGACCCGGTCCTGAAGACGGTCGCCGGCCTGGTCGTCGAGCTTGGCGAGTTCGTCGAGCACGCCGGCTGCGGCGGCGTCCCAGCTCTTGGCGCTGACCTTGTTGAAGGTACCGGGTTCGGCGGAGGCCACCGACTGCTCGGCGGAGCGCAGCGGAGCGGTGCCGGCGTTGTTCCAGAAGCGCTCATAGCGCTCGCGCTCCGCCGTCGGCAGTACCGCCAGGCTGATGTCGTACATCATGGTGCGCTGGGCGACGAGGTCGGAGACGTCACGGATCTCGTCATGGTCCAGTTTCCCCACCACCAGGGCGGAGCTGAGCAACGCGTCCTCGCGGGACAGCAGTTCGCGGGCCCGGGTGATGTTCACCAGGGCACGGGCCTGCTTGTCCAGCTCCACGCTGTCCACGCCGTCAAGGGTGGCGAGGAGGGCGTAGCTGGGGTCGACGAGCCGGTTGTACTGGTCGAGGGCCTGGAGTCGGGAAACGGTGCCGTCCTCGACGCTTCGGCGCAGCGAGTCGATGCCTTCGAACGCGTCCAGGACGGCGGTGAGGCGCTCGTCGTCGTCCTCGTCCAGGCTGTCGAGGACATCGGGATCGTGCGCGTCCTGGCGGAATTTGGTGATGGCGGCGTCGGAGGCGCTCCGCGTGCTGCGCAGCGCGGACAGGGCGTCGGACGCGCGTGGGTCGGCGAGGTAGACAAGTGTCTGCCGTCGTTCCTGCTGGAGCACGCGCACCGTGCCCTCGGCGGGGTAGCCGAGCTTCTCGGTGACGGTCGACACCTGGAACAGCCGGGTGACCTCACGTCCCGTCAGTACCGTGGCGAAGCCCCACACCGCGATCAGGGATACCAGCGGCACGAGAAGCAGCGCCACGATCTTCCGGCGGATCGACTTCCCGCGAAAGCGCATGGCCTCCCCCAGCTCGACCCCCACCGGCCGGGGGTACATATGTACGTCAACAAACGGCGCGAGCCTACTACTGACGCACACGTAACTCGAAGCTCCCTCCGGAACCTGAACTTCCGCTCCGACATCTAGACATGGGGAGTTGTCCACCCATTGCGGGAGATTGCCTCCTGAGATCACGCGGTTCGCGTCGGACCGGAACCGATCGGCCGGGGCGGGTGGTTGGCTGGATTTTTTCGTTTCTTTGACGTGGTGCGGGAATCTTGAAGAGGTCTTGTTCGTCCTTCTCTACGGGAAATGGCGGTGGATTCGGCCACAGGAGCCGCATCTGCAACTGGGCGGCGTAAACCAGCGCAAGCCGGGCAGCCACCTTGAAGCCCGGTCCACGGACACCGGGACGAGGGGTCTGCCGGCGGTGGGGAGTGACACGGTGATGGGCACGGCGGAACGGCAGGAGGCGCCGGGTAGCGGCGTGGAGACGGCGCGTGCGACGGCGGTACGGCGCCCCAAGGCGCCGGTTCACGACATTCCGGCGGGGGCGGGTGTGCCGAGCGGGTACGGCGCGGTCCAGGAGGAGCCGTACCGGCCATTGTGGGTCGAGGAGTCCGCACGCAGGCGCCGACTGGCGGATCCGGTGCGGACCTCCGCGGTGCGGGCGGTCCTCATCATCGCTGTGACGCTGATTCAGGCGATGGTGGCGTTCCTGTGCACCCTGGCCGGTTCCTGGCTGGCGTTCCCGATGGTGCTGAGCAGTGTGGCCAGCACGGTGGTGGCCACCTGGGGTGCTCTGGACGTGTGGGTGACCCGCCAGGTGTGGAACCAGCGCCACGGCGTGGTGTCGACCCCGAGCAGCACGGCGCGTGCGCTGCGGCGTGAGCGGCGCAAGGCCCGGCGACAGGCGCGTGCCGCTGAGCGGGCGCAGGAGCGGATACGGCAGCAGGGCGGCGGGACGGGGCAGTTGTCCCACCCCTGACCGCCCCGGCCCAGGGTCGTCGCGGTCCTCAGGGCGCTGCAGGCGCCGGACGTTTGAACATTCGCGTCGCCGTGATCTCGCTGTGCACCGCGTCGCCCGTCCGGGGCTGCTCGGGCAGGCCTGGGCGGAGGTGTTCCTCCACCCTGATGTACTTCAGACCGGCCCTCAGGTCGGCGTCGTTCCGTAGGCGGATGACCAGAGGGAACTCCGCCAGCGCCGTCGTGTCGAACAGACCTGTCGTGTAGAGGAGTTGGACGCCGAGCGCGTCCGACACCGCCCGCTGGAGCTCCAGCAGATACGTCGCGTTGGCGCGGCCGATCGGGTTGTCCAGGAACAGCGTGCCGGCGTGCCGGTGCTTGTCCCTACCCCGGTCGTTGGATCGCAGGGCCGCCATCGTGCAGTACAGCGCGATGGCTGCCGTGAGCAGCTGACCGCCGGAGAACACATCGCCCATCTGTCCCACGGGCACCCGCTCGGCGCGCAGTACGGCGTCCGGCTTGAGGATCTCGACGGCCACTCCCTTGGGCTGGAGCGCGGCGCCGACTCCCCTCAGCAGCAGGGACATTCCGTCGCGCCGCAGGTCGGAGTTCTTCTTCACGGCAGCCCGGGTCGCCTCGTCGACGACCTCTCCGAGCCGCTCGGTGAGGATGGCCTGATCGGGCTCCTCGAAGCGGATCCGAAGGAACTCCTGCCCGGACCACTCCCCCAGCCCTTCGGGCAGCCGGGAGAGCCTCTGGGCGGACCTGAGCGTGGCGAGCGCGGACTCGACGAGCCCCCGCAGCCGGTCCACGATCGAGTCCCGGTTCCGCTCCAGCTGCGCCAACTCGTCGGTCAGTACACGGAGTCGGGGCGCGAAGGCGTCCGCCCACTTCTGCGCGTGCTCGGGCAGCGCGGACGCGGGCAGCTCGCGGATCTGCTGCCGGGCAGGGGTGCGGACCTGCTCGTAGCGCGTGGAGTTGGCGTGCCGGACGAGCACGTCGCTCGCCTCGCGCACGGCGGACTCCGCGGCCGAGAGGTCGGCGGCGCAGCCGCGCAGCGACCGGCGTGCCTCGGCGGCGGACTGCCGGGCCTCCTCGGTGCTGCCCGGGTAGGGCTCCGACTCGTCCTGCTCCTCGTCCGAGGCGTGCTCGCGCAGCAGGTCGCGGAGCATCGCGGCGATCTCGTCGAAGCCGCTCGCCGCGTCCTCGGCGGCCCGGTGGGAGCCGAGCAGTTCCGCGTGCGCCTCCCGGGCCTGCGTCAACGCCTCGGCGCGGGAGGCGAGTTCGGCGGTCGCCGTACGCAGCAGCGCCTGCGCGTGCTCGGCGTCGCGGGGCTCCAGCTCCTCCGGCAGTTCGGTGTGCGCCTCGCCGTCCTCGGGCGCGTGCCGCTCGGCCTCGCCGCGCAACCGCCCGAGCTGCTCGCTCGCGGTCGACATACGGGTCTCCAGAAGCTGCACCAGTTCCTCCGCGCGGGCGGCGGCGGCCTGCCGGGAGGGCCCGTCGGAGCCGGCGGTCGACTGCAGCAACTGCCCCGCGCGCGTGCGGACCTTGTTGCTCAGCCGGTCCAGCTCGGCCAGGGCGCCGCTCTCGTCGCTCTCCGCGCGGGCCTGCTCGGCCCGCAGGTCGGCGCCGACACCGACCTTCTCGTACAGCTGGGAGGCGGCCCGATAGGCCTCGCGGAGCGCGGGCAGGGACGCCTTGGAGGCATCCGGGTCACCGTCCGGTACGTCGTCGGGGGCGCCCGCGATCTCGGCGCGCTCGGCACGCAGCGCACGGGCGGTTCGGCGGGCGTCGTCGGCGGCACGCTGGGCACCGCGTCGGTCCTCGTCGGCGGCACGGGCGCGCTCCAGGCAGGTCTGGGCGCGGGCCTCCGACTCGGTGGCCTCGTCGGCCAGTTCGCGCAGCTTCACCTGCCAGCCGGCCCGCTCGCGCAGCCGGTAGGCGAGCCCGGCAAGGGCGTCGGCGGCACGGCGGGCCTTCTGGGCGGCCTCCTGCCGTTCGTCGCGCGTCTGGGCGGCCTCGGCGGCGGCTTCGTCGGCCTCGGCCCGGAGGGTGCGCGCCTCGGCCAGCTCGGCCTCCGACTCCTCGGCGAATGCGCGTGTGTCCCGGGCGGCCTGTGCCAGCTCGACGAGCCGGCCGGACGGACAGCCGGTGCGCCAGGAGGCGAGCCGGGCCGCGAGCTCGCGGTCCTTGCCGAGCCGGGCCGCGAGCGACCGGATCTCCTCGTCCCGCTCGCCGGCCCGCGCGCGCAGGGCCTGGCGCTCCTCGTCGGCGGCGTGCTCGTCGTGCATGGCCGGGTTCGGCGGTACGAGGAAGACATCGGCGCTCTGCGCATCGGTTGCCGGAGTCGGCGCCAGCAGCGCCGCAGCCGTACCGACGGCGACGGCGGAGCGCGGGAGCAGTGCCGCGTCGTTCAGTACCTCGCGGGCACGCGCGTGCGTGTCGGGGTCGGTGATGATCACGCCGTCGACCAGTTCGGGCCGGGCGGCGAGCACGCGGGCGTGGTCGGCAGGGTCGACGGCCTGCGCGAGATAGCGCCAGCCGGGCAGTGCCGGGATGCCGTTCTCGCCGAGGAACTCGACGGTGGCAAGCACGTCAGGGCCCGGCGGCAGCAGCCCGCCGTCACCGAGCGCACCGAGGATCCGCGAGTCGTCGGCGGCTGCCGTACGCAGCTCGAACAGCTGGCGTTCGGCGGATGAGACGGAGTCGTCGAGCAGCTCGCGCAGCTCGTCGGCGAAGCGGTCGAGGTCCTCGGGGGTGAGACCGCCGTCGGCGAAAGCCCCCGTGGAGCTGGGGTGCAGGTCGGTGCCACGCCCGGCACCGGCACCCTCGCGCCCGGCCAGACCGTCGTCCCTCGTGCCGTCGCCCCCCGCCTTCTTCCTACCGTCGGCCCCGGCCCGCGGCCCCGGTACTCCCCCGGAGACCCCGGTCAGGCTGAGCAGCTCCGCGAGCCGCTCCTCCCCCGCCAGCCCCTCGGCAAGTCGGCGCTCCGCATCGTAGGACCGCTCGGCGGCCGTGGCCGCGTCCTCCGCGCGGGCGGCGGTGAGCTCCGCGCGGGACTCGGCGGAGGCCGCCTCGCGCGCGTGTTCGCTCGCCCGGTGCGAGGCCTCGCGGGCGGTGTCCCAGGCGGCGACGGCCGTCTTCTCGGCGTCGCTCGCGGCGAGGGCCACGCGGGCGGGGTCGGCATCGGGCGCGCTGTCGTCGAGCCAGCCCACGCGGACGGCCTCGGCGGTCTCCTGTTCGACCTCGCTCAGACGCTGGCGCAGGTGTCCGACCTCGCTGCGGGCGCGCTGTGCCTCGGTGGCGGCCGAAGTGGAGTCCCGGTACGCGGACTCGCCGACCTCCTGGAGAGCGGCGGACCTCTCCTCCTCCTCGTTGGCGAGGGTCTCGGCGCTCTCGGCGGCCGTGTGCAGGGCCCGTACGAGATCGACGGCGGCCTTGGCCCGGGCGGCGAGCGCGGGGGCCGCGTCCCGCTCGGCCTCCTGGATGGCGGCGGCCACACGCGCGACCCGGTCGGCGGCGGCGCGGTGGCGCAGCACGGCCTCGGCGGCCTGCCAGGCGGAGTGCAGCGTGCGCGCGTCGGCGAGTTCGCGCTTCTGTGCGGCGGCCGACTTCTCGGCGGCGGCCAGCGCCAGGGAGGCGTGCCGGTAGGCGAGTTCGGCGGCGATCAGCGCGCTGCGCTCACGGCCGGCCTCGGCATGGGTGACGGCGTACGCGGCGGCGGTGACCCGCTGGGCCAGATCGGCGGCCCGAACCCGCTCCTGACCGCCCCGCGCGGACAGTCGCCGGGCCAGCGTCCGCGTACGGCGTTCCGCGCCGGTGTGGATGTCACGCGCGCGTGAGCGCGCTTCGGCGGCCTCGACGATCCGGCCCAGCAGATCCACCGACCCGGCGGTGAAGTCCCGTTCAGCGATGAGCTCGGCGCGTCGCCCCAGCTTGTTGCCGAAGCCGCCGACCAGGTCGGCGAGCCCGTCGGTGTCCCGCGTGTCGGTCACGGCCCGCAGCAGCAGGTCGGTGAAGTCGGAGTCCTTCTTCACCGCGAAGAGTCCGGCGGCCTCACCCTCGTCGGCGTTCATCTCCCGCTGGTAGCGGAAGAGTTCGGGGTCCAGGCCGAGGTCGCCCAGGTGCTCGATCCAGCGGTCATGGATCTCCTCCCAGTGCACCTCCAGATGCGGATACGCCTTGCCCGCCTCGGTGATGGCGTCCCGGAAGCCCTTCATGGTGCGGCGGCGGCCCTGCGCGGCCGACTGGCCCTCGACGGGCGGCCGGACGGCGGTGGACTCGGCGACGGGCAGGTTGTCGAGGCTGAGTCCCGGCCCGGGCCGGAACGAGTACCAGGCCTCGGCGAACTTCCGCGGGTCGTTGGAGACCTGGCGCCCGCGCCACTCGCTCACCTTGCCGACGACGACGCACTCACCGGTGAGGGTGTGCTGCCACTCCAGGGCCACGTGTCCGCAGTCGTCCGCCAGCAGGAACTTGCGCAGCACACCGGAGCTGGCGCCGCCGAGCGTGTTCCGGTGGCCGGGCAGCATCACCGAGAAGATCAGCTTGAGCAGGACGGACTTGCCGCCGCCGTTCTCCAGGAAGAGCACCCCGGCGGGCGCGGGCCGACGTGGCGGACCGACGGGCTCCTCCTCGAAGAACTCCGCCTGGGTGGGTGCGGGGTCGGGCACTTCCGCGCCGACGCCGCGCAGGTCAAGCACGGTGTCGGCGTAGCGCGCACCGGCAGGGCCGATGGAGTAGAGGCGGACCCGGGACAGCTCGTACATGGCGGACTCTCGTAAGTCTTCGGCAGGTCAGGGAAGTTCAGGAGTGGAACGGCAGCCCGGCTTCGGCCGCCAGCTCCAGATCGTCGCCGTCCTCGGCGGGCAGCAGGGTCGGCGTGCCGTCGGTGACCGGGACGACCCCCAGATCGAGGAGCTCGGCCATGGCGGCGCTGCCGGCCATGTCCCGTACCTGGAGCTGGTAACGAGCCGTGGTCCGGTAGGTGCCGCCGTTGTCGTCCCCCGTGCGCTGCAGGAACCCGGAGTCGGTGAGGAAGGCGGCGGCCTTCCCCACGATGCCGGTAGTGGACCCGGCGAGCCGGCGCGCGTCCTTGGTCGCCCCGGCCGCGCTGCGTCTCGCCCAGATCCGCCAGGCCGCCTCCAGACCCGGAGCGTCCGTGGCCGGATCGGTGTTCTCGCCGACCTCCTCGGCCCGCTCCTCAAGGCGTCGGCAGGCCTGTCGTACGAAAGCGTCGACGCCGTTGACCGAGACGCGCCCGATGTAACCGTCGTCGGCGAGGTCCTCGGGCCGCGGGAACGCCATGGCGGCGACTGCGAGATGGGCGAGGCCGTGCAGGAACCGGTCACCGCCGTCGGCTGACGTACGACGCGCGTAGTCCCCCATCCGTACCGCGAACACGGAGTCCTCGGCGGCCGTCACGGCCATCCCCGTGCGCGGGGACACTTCGAGCACGACCAGTCCGAGCCCGGCGGCGACGGCATCGGCGAGCCGCGCGAACGGCGGATCCTCCCGGTAGCGCCGCAACAACTCGGCGTACTCCTGGTCCCGCGCGGGCTGCAGCTTGGGCTGCAGCCCGAAGGCGACGAGCCGAGCGGCGTCGGCGGCGTCGGCGGGGGTGACGGCGGCGGGCGCCGACGGGGTCGGGACCTCCACGTCGCTCCACTCGACATGCTCACTCACGGCTGGGGCTCCTTGTCACGCTCTTGCTCACTCATGCTGCTTGCGTCCGGTCCGACCTCACTCATGCCGCCTCCGACCGGCCCGACCTCACTCATGCCGCCTCCGACCGGCCCGACCTCACTCATGCCGCCTCCGTCCGGTCCGCCGCCATCCCCACGGCGTCCAGCAGGGCTGTGCCCACGATCAAGTCCGCACCACCGAAGTCCGGATCGTCCAGTTCCGTCCCGTCGTCCACCGCGAAGAGCAGCTTCTCCTCGCCCTGGCGGTACGCCGTGCCGACCGCGGGGCTGGCTGCATACACCGCCAACAGGGCCACCAGATAGGCCAGATCGAAGCCGCCGGTCCGGCGGGCCTCCGCCAGCAGTCCCGAGAGTCGTCGCGGCGCGTCCGCCGGCAGATCCAGCAGTTCCTTCGCGGCCGCCAACTGCTCCTCGCTGAATCGGCTGTCGTCCGGTGTGGCGATGAGGTCCGGCTCCGGCATCTCCGCGCCCAGATGCTCCCGTTCCATGGGCGGCGTCAGAAGTATGTCGACGAGATCGCCCACCCGCACCGACACCGGTGTGCGCAGCCCGGTACCGCGCGCGAAGAACGCGTCGGTGACCCGGGTGGCCTGTTCCAACGGCAGCGGAAGGACCGGCGCGACGAGATGGCCGTACAGGTCAATCCCCGATGTGGTCATCGGTGTGGCGAAGGCCTGCCTGTCTTGCTCGGCGCGGAACAGCGGCCCCGCCTCCAGGAGTCGGGACTGGAGCTGGGTGTGGCGTCGGATGCAGTCCTTGACGATGTCGACCAGTTCGGCGGCCCGCCGCTTCTGCTCGGGGTCCTCGGACTCGTCGCGCGCCTTGCGGATGTTCGTGAGGATCGCGTTCTCGTGGCGGTACCGGTCGGCGACGTGGTCGAGGGCCTCGGCGATCATGTCCGGTACGGAGTTGAGCCAGTCGACGGCCCGGACATTGCGCCGGGTCGCGTCCAGAGCCCTGCGCAGGGTCTCGGAGTACTGCACCGTCCGGTACCGGGCCTGCTCGGCGGCGAGCTGGGCGTCCGCGAGGCGGCCACGACTGATCAGCACCTCCAGCTTGACCTCGGCGGCGATCTGGGCGCTGGTGACATCGGTGTCCAGGGCACCGACGAGGACGTTGACCGCCTCGTCGGTCGTGCGGAGATAAACCGAGCCGCCGGGGCCGGGAACCTCTTCGATCAGCTTGAAGTCGTAGTCGCGCCGGACATAGGTACCGTCCGGGTCGAAAGTGCCGTAGACCGCCCGAAATCCCCGGTCGACGCTGCCGACATTGATCAGGTTCTCCAGGACCCAGCGGGCCACCCGCTCATGCTCGGCGACGGGCCGCTGCGGGGCCTGGGCGGCGATGCGCGGGATGAGGCGGGCGACGATCTGGTCGTGGTCGGCGCCGGTGTCGAAGTCCATGTTCAGGGTGACCAGGTCGATGGCGGAGAGGGCCACTTCCGCCATGCCGTACACCGAGTATTCGCCCGCGAGGTTCGCCTTGCGGGTGTCGAGGTCGTGCAGCGGCGCGGTGCATGCGAGCGCGCGAAGTCGCCGCGCCAGTCCCTCGTCGGCGGCCGGGCCCGGTGCGGGGCGCGGCCCCGCGCTGAACTGGGGCGGAACGCTGTCCGTCGTCGCAGGCGAAGTCACGGTGCACAGACTAGGTCCTCGGTCTGACAACTCCCCAAACGACGCGGATCGCCTCCGGCGGCTGGACGGGCGACTACCGGTGGTTCGTCGGGTGCCGGCCGGTGGGGGCTTGTCGGGCCCACGCGGCGGAGCCGCATATCGGATACAGCCCCGCGCCCCTGGCTAGATCTCTTCGCCCACCCTTCGCCTGTACACCTCGACCACGCGCTCCAGGGAGTCGGCGAGGTACACGGCGAGCAGCTTTTCGGCCTCGGCCTTGTCCCCGGACTGCAGGGCCCCGAGAATCTGCTGGTTTCGCGCCAGATACGGCTCGTGCAGCCGACGAGGGTCGTCCACCACGTGGAAGGCCAGGCGGAGTTCGGCGAAGACGCTGCGCATCAGTTCGTCGGTGCGGTCGCTGCCCGCGAGGGCGACGAGTTCCCGGTGGAAGTGGATGTTGGCCGTGCCCAGCGTTTTCCAGTCACCTTCGCGCACCGCCCGCTGCCCCTCCGCGACCGCCTCCGCGAGCGAGTCCAGGGCGTACGGCGGTTCCCCAAGACTCCGCACGACGGCGCACTCGACGAGCGCGCGCGTGCGGTAGATGTCCTCGACGTCCTCGACGGCCAGGACGCGCACGAAGACGCCCCGGTTCAGCTCGTGGACGAGCAGGCGTTCGTGGGTGAGCAGCCGGAACGCCTCGCGGAGCGTGTTGCGGGAGACCCCGAGCGCGCCTCCGATGCTGTCCTCCGACAGCCGGGTGCCGGGCGGGAAGTAGCCCTCGGCGATGCGGCTTCTGAGGATGTCCGAGACCCGCTCGGCCGTGCTGGTGCGACCCAGGAGGGCGCGGTCGTCGGCCAGTCCGCTCAACTGCTCTGCCATGCCCGGAATTCAACCGCAGACACGAGAACGAAACAACAGGGGTATTGAAGGATCGTTGAACGATCCTCTACCTTGCTGGAACACCGCACGGCTCAGCTCCGCACCCTCCGTCCTCCCACTGCGAGGTGCCCATGAGCACGACCCCGCCGCAACAGGCCCTGACCGCCGACCCCACAGCGACCGAACGCCCCGCCGAAGACGGGGCGTTGGGCTGGTTCCGAGCGCTCGGCCCGCGCGGCCGCCACGCCTTCGCCGGCGCATTCGGCGGCTACGCCCTCGATTCCTACGACTACTTCACGCTCCCGCTGAGCATGGTCGCGCTGGCCGCGTACTTCGGCCTTGACAGCGGCCAGACCGGTCTCTTCACCACCGTCACCCTGCTGGCCTCCGGCATCGGCGGAGCCCTCGCGGGGGTGCTGGCCGACCGGGCCGGCCGGGTCCGAGCGCTGATGATCACGGTGATCACCTACGCGGTCTTCACCGTGGCCTGCGGCTTCGCGCCCAACTTCGAGTCCTTGCTGGTCTTCCGCGCTCTCCAAGGTCTCGGGTTCGGCGGCGAGTGGGCGGTCGGCGCGATCCTGGTCGCCGAGTACGCGAGCTCGAAGCACCGGGGCCGCACCCTGGGCGCGATCCAGAGCTCGTGGGCCGTGGGCTGGGCCATGGCAGCGATCATGTACACGTTGGTCTTCTCGGTCTTCGACGACGGCACGGCCTGGCGCGTGATGTTCTGGACCGGCGCGCTGCCCGCGCTGCTCGTCGTCTGGATGCGGCGCCGGGTCCAGGACGCCCCCGAGGCGGTCGCGGCCCGTGAGAAGAGGGCCGGGAAGGGCTCCTTCACGGCGATCTTCAAACCGGACCTGCTGCGTACGACGATCTTCGCGGGTCTGCTGTCCACCGGTGTCCAGGGCGGCTACTACACGCTCGCCACCTGGGTGCCGACCTACCTGAAGAGCGACCGGGGCCTGTCGGTCGTCGGCACCGGCGGCTATCTGACGTTCCTGATCTCCGGCGCCTTCCTCGGCTATCTGACCGGCGGCTACCTCACCGACCGCCTGGGCCGCCGACGCAACATCTGGCTCTTCGCCCTGCTCTCGGCCGTCTGCATCGTGGCGTACGGCAACATCCCGGACGGCGCCAACACCCTGCTCCTGGTGCTCGGTTTCCCCCTCGGGTTCTGCATGTCCGCGATCTTCAGCGGCTTCGGGTCCTATCTGAGTGAGCTGTACCCGACGGCGGTACGCGGCTCCGGACAGGGCTTCACCTACAACGCGGGCCGCGCGGTCGGCGCGGTCTTCCCGACCACCGTCGGCTTCCTGGCCGACAGTTGGGGCACGGGCGGCGCGCTGGTCTTCGGTGCCATCGGCTACGGCCTCGCCGCACTGGCCCTCCTCGGACTGCCGGAGACGCGTGGAAAGGAACTCGCGTGAACCGTACGGAAGACCGCGCCCCGAACCTCATGACCGAGGACCCTCCCCTGACCCTCGTCGACGAGCACGCGCACGCGTGGAGCCCCGCTCAGGCCCGCACCCGCTTCCGCGCGGGTCTGACGGGCCCCACCGCCGGGGTCGCGGCCGGCCACACCCAGGCCAACCTGATCTCGGTGCCCGCCGACTGGGCGTACGACATGCTGCTGTTCTGCCAGCGCAACCCCAAGCCCTGCCCGGTGCTCGACGTCACGGACGCCGGGGACTGGACCACCGTCCTCGCGGACGGCGCCGATCTGCGCACCGATCTGCCCCGCTACCGGGTGTGGGAGGACGGCGAGCTGGTGGACGAGCCGAGGGACGTGCGCACCCACTGGCGCGACGACCTGGTGTCGTTCCTGATCGGCTGCAGTTTCACCTTCGAGTGGGCACTTTCGGAGGCAGGCGTCCCGATCCGGCACATTCAGCAGGGCCGGAACGTTCCGATGTACGTGACCAGTCGACAGTGCCGTTCCGCGGGCCGGCTGCACGGCCCGATGGTCGTGTCCATGCGCCCGGTGCCGCCGCAGTATCTGGCGGCCGCCCTGAGGGAGAGCAGTCTGCTCCCGGCAGTGCACGGCAGCCCCGTGCACTGCGGCGATCCCTCGGGGCTCGGCATCGACGACCTCGGCCGTCCCGACTTCGGCGAGCCGGTGGACATCGAGCCGGACGACATCCCGGTGTTCTGGGCCTGCGGAGTGACGCCTCAGGCGGCGGTGATGGCGTCCCGGCCGCCGTTCGCCATCACCCACGCACCGGGCCAGATGTTCCTGACGGACGCCCGCGACGAGCAGTACCGAGTGGCCTGACCGCCCTGGACCGGGTGGCCTGAAACCCCTGGAAGGAGACATGAGACGTCCATGACCTCGATCGATCTGAACGCCGACCTCGGCGAGGGCTTCGGCCGCTGGCGACTGACCGACGACGAACAATTGCTGTCCGTCGTCACCAGCGCCAACGTGGCCTGCGGGTTCCACGCCGGGGACGCGGCCACCATGCGGCGGGTGTGCGAACTGGCGGCCGCGCGCGGGGTACGGATCGGCGCCCAGGTCTCCTACCGGGACCTGGCCGGGTTCGGGCGGCGCGCGATGGACGTGCCGTCCGCCGAGCTGACGGCCGAGGTGGCCTACCAGATCGGCGCCCTGGAGGTCTTCGCCCGCGCGGCGGGCACACGCGTGTCGTACGTCAAACCGCACGGCGCGCTCTACAACCGGGTCGTGCACGACGAGGAACAGGCCGCCGCGGTCATCGACGGCGTGCTCCTCGCGGACACCGAACTGCCCGTCCTCGGCCTGCCCGGTTCGCGTCTCCTGGAGGCGGCCGGGAAGGCCGGCCTGCCCGGTGTCACGGAGGCCTTCGCGGACCGCGCCTACACCGAGGAGGGCACGCTGGTGCCGCGCGGCCAGGAGGGCGCGGTGGTCACCGAGCCCGAGTCGGTTGTCGAGCGCTCCGTGGGCCTGGCCCGGGACCGCACGGTCATCACCCGCTCGGGCGCCCGCATCGAGGTCGACGCGCGCTCGCTCTGCGTGCACGGCGACACTCCGGGCGCGGTGAACCTGGCCCGCCGGGTCCGGGAGCGCCTGGAGTCGTCGGGCGTCCGAGTGGAGGCCTTCGTATGAGGGCCCTGCCGGTCGGGGACGCCGCCCTGCTCGTCGAGGTCTCCTCGGGCGACGAGGCCCAGGCCCTGCACGCCGAACTGGTGCGCCGCCGCGCGGAGGGCTCGCTGACGGTCCGCGAGATCGTGCCCGCGGCCCGCACGGTCCTCCTCGACGGCCTCGCCGAACCGGCGCGCCTGGCCTCGGAACTCACCGCCGCCGAGGTACCGCCCGCTGCTCCCCGCGCGCGTGAGGCGATCGAGCTCCGGGTGCGCTACGACGGTCCCGACCTGGCCGACGTGGCGGCGCACTGGGGCGTCTCCCCGTCAGAAGTGGCCCGCATCCACGCCGACACCGAATTCACCGTCGCCTTCTGCGGGTTCGCCCCCGGCTTCGGCTATCTCACCGGCCTGCCCGCTCGCTACGACGTCCCGCGCCGGGCCACCCCGCGCACGGCGGTCCCAGCGGGTTCGGTGGCGCTCGCGGGCCCGTACACGGGCGTGTACCCGCGCTCGTCGCCGGGCGGCTGGCAGCTCATCGGCACCACGGACGCCGTGCTCTGGGACCACGCGCGCGTGCCGGCCGCACTGCTGTCACCGGGAACCCGGGTACGTTTCGTGGAGTCGGTATGACGGACCGCGCTCTCTCCGTCGTACGCTCCGGAGCCCTCACCACCGTCCAGGACCGGGGCCGGCCTGGCCATGCCCACCTCGGCGTACCCCGTTCGGGCGCCCTCGACGGCCCCGCGGCGGCCCTCGCCAACCGCCTGGTCGGCAACGGCCCCGAGGCGGCCGTCCTGGAGACCACCCTCAACGGCTGTGCGGTACGCCCCCGTTCGACGGTGACCGTGGCCGTGACCGGCGCCCCCTGCCCGGTGACGGTCGACGGCCGGCCGGCAGCCTGGAGCGCACCTGTACGCGTACCGGCAGGGGCTCTGCTGAACATCGGCACGGCCCTCTCAGGGGTACGCAGCTATGTGGCCGTCTCCGGAGGCGTCACCGTGGAGCCGGTCCTGGGCAGCCGCTCCACGGACCTCCTGTCGGGCCTGGGCCCGGCCCCGCTCACGGACGGCGCGGTACTCCCTTTGGGCACCCCCACAGCGCTCCACATATGCGTGGACACAGCACCGCAGCCGGCGCCCCCCGCAGAACTCGTCCTACGCGTCACCCTGGGCCCACGAGACGACTGGTTCACGCCAGAAGCGGTACGTTTCTTCACGTCCCGCACGTTCCAGGTCTCCTCAGCGAGCAACCGCATCGGCCTGCGCACGGAAGGGCCGGCGCTGGAGCGGTCCCTGGTGGGCGAACTCCCCAGCGAGGGAATGGTCCTGGGCGCGGTCCAGGTCCCACCCGACGGCAGACCGGTGGTCTTCCTCGCCGACCACCCGACCACCGGCGGCTACCCGGTGATCGGAGTGGTCCGCGAGACAGACCTCCCGGCAGCAGCTCAGGCGGAACCGGGAACTCCGGTGCGCTTCACGGAGGTACGCGGGCGATAACCCACCCAGGGGCGCGGGGAACTGCGCGACCAGCCACCTACGGCCGGCACCCGACAACGCACTCATGCCGCCTCAGCCTGCTGCTCCTGCGACGCCACCGAAAGCGCGGCCAACGCCATGGACACCGCATGCGCAGCCCGCAGATCAAGCCGCCCGCTGGTCCCTCGCGCACGATGTCGCATCTCGTCCACGGCCAACGTCACCAACTGCGGCAGCAGATCGGTACACCGCCGCACCACCCACCCGGTCCCCGCCGTGGCCAGCCACCACAGACTCGCCGACTTCGTGGGCACAGGAAACTCCGGCTCGGCCGAGGGCACGACCCCCGTCGCCACGCCCCGCTCCACCAGCACCTGATGGAACCGCACCGCCAACTGCCGGTGCCCCCGCTCGCTGGGATGCAGCCGGTCCGAGCTCCACATCGCGCGCTCGGCGGTCCAACCCCCCTCGGCGGCATGCAGATGCACCGCCCCGTACCGCTCGGACAGCGCGTGCACCACGGTGTTCACAGCCCGCTGCCGCCGAGCCAGCGGACGCGCCAACGCGCCGGGCAGGCCTAGCATCGTGCCCGGGTCGGGCAGACACGCCGTGAGCAGCACCGCACCCTGCTCGCGGAAGGCGGCGTAGATCCTGTCGAGCCGTGCGGCCACGGCGTGGATGTCGAAGGTGCAGCGCAGGGTGTCGTTGACGCCGACGACCACGGAGACGACATCCGGCCGCAGGGCGAGCCCCGCCGGCAACTGTCGCTCCAGCACGTCCCGCGTCTGCGCCCCGCTCACCGCGAGGTTGGTGAAGTCCACGTCCCCTTGGGAGAGCCCGTCGGCGAGCAGCGCGGCCCAGCCCCGCCACCCCTCTCCGACGGGGTCCCCCACGCCCTCGGTGAGCGAGTCACCGAGGGCGACGAAGCGCAGGCCTCTCATGACGCGGCCCCGCTCATGCCACACCTCCGGGCACGGAGCGCCGTACGAAGACGTCCGCGTCGTGCGCCGCGAGGAAGGCCCGGACCGCCGTGTCCCAGCCGAAGCACTCCGCACGCGCGCGTGCGATCTCGCGGCGCTCCGCCTCGGAGCGTTCCAGCAGCATGTCCACGGCGTCCGCGAAGGCCTCCCCGCGATCCGCGGCGACGGCCCCGGCCGATCCGATGACCTCCGGCAGCGCGGAGGAGGCGCTCACCACGACCGGAGTGCCGCACGCCATGGCCTCCAGCGCGGCGAGCCCGAAGGTCTCGGCGGGCCCGGGGGCCAGACACACGTCGGCGGAGGCCTGGAGCGCGCCGAGCAGCCCGCGGTCGGAGACGTGCCCGAGGAAGGTGACCGGGAGCCCGCGCTCCCGCGCCCGCTGTTCGAGACGCGGCCGCAGCGGCCCGTCCCCGGCCACCACGAGCACCGCCCGCCGACCCCGGCGTACCAGGGACTCCAGAGCGTCCAGGGCCGTGCTCGGCCGCTTCTCCACGGACAGCCGGGTGCAGGTGACGAGGAGTGTCTCGTCCTCGCGCGCGTACCGGTCCCTCAGGCCCGCGTCGCGCAGTGCCGGACGCCGCTCCACCAGATCGACGCCCAGCGGGGCCCGTACGACATTGCGCGCCCCGATCCGCACGAACTCCCGCTCGGCGAACTCCGTGGTGCACACCACGCGCGCGTACGTGTGTGCCGTACGGACGTTGAGGGCGTCGGCGGCACGCCTTGCCGCAGACTCCGACAGGCCCCAGGTGCGGAGCACGCCGTCGGCGGTCTCGTGGGAGACCATCACGGCGGGGACGCGGGCGCGGCGGGCCCACTTGCCGGTCCACCTGAGGGTCGTACGGTCGGAGACCTCCAGGCGGTCGGGGGCGAGTTCCTCAAGGAGCCGGGCCACCCGCCGCTTGTCGGCGAGGACGCGGTAGCCGCCGGTGCCAGGCAGCAGCGGGCCGGGCAGGGTGATGATCCGTCCCTGCTCGGTCTGCCGGTCGCTCGCGCGGTCGCCGGGGACGATGAGCACGGACTCGTGCCCGGCGGCCTGGTAGCCCTTGCCGAGCTCGCGCAGGGCGGTGCGCAGCCCGCCCGAGGCGGGGGCGACGAAGTTGGCGAGGCGGACGATCCGCAGCGACTGTCCGGTCATGCCGCCACCGCCGTCTTCCGGCCCGCGAGCACGGCGCCGTAGTGGCCGATCAACTGGTCGCCGACGGCCGCCCAGGTGCGTCCCTCGACCATGGCCCGCGCGGCGGCGCCGAACGAGGTACGCATCTCGGGGTCGGCGGCGAGGGACCATACGGCGTCCCGTACGGCGGCCGAGTCGCGCGGCGGGACGAGGAACCCGGTGCGCCCGTGGGCGACCAGGTCCAGCGGGCCGCCGGCGGCGGGCGCGACGACGGGCACACCGCTGGCCATGGCCTCCTGCACGGTCTGGCAGAAGGTCTCGAAGGGGCCGGTGTGCGCGAAGACGTCGAAGGAGGCGAAGATCCGGGCCAGTTCGTCGCCCATGCGACGGCCCAGGAAGACCGCGCCGGGCAACGCCTGCTCAAGATTGGGCTGACTCGGCCCGTCACCGACCACGACGACCTTGACACCCTCCAGGCGGCACGCGTCGGCCAGCAGTTCGATGTGCTTCTCGGGGGCGAGCCGCCCGACATAGCCGACGATCATCTCGCCGTTCGGGGCGAGTTGCCGGCGCAGCGCCTCGTCGCGCAGGTCGGGGCGGAAGCGAACGGTGTCGACGCCTCGCGGCCACAGCTTGACCCGGGGCACACCGTGCGCCTCCAGGTCCTGCAGGGACGCGCTGGAGGGGGCGAGGGTGAGGTCGGCGGCGGCGTGGACGGAGCGGATGCGGCGCCAGGCGGCCGCCTCGCCCGCGTGCACATAGGTGCGGGCGTATCCGGCGAGGTCGGTCTGGTAGACGGCCACGGCGGGGACACCGAGCCGGGCGGCCGCGGCCATGCCGCGGACGCCGAGGACGAAGGGGCTGGCCAGGTGGACGACGTCGGCACGGTGCTCGACGATCGCCGCGGCCACACGCCTGCTGGGCAGGGCAACGCGGACCTGGGGGTAGCCCGGGAGCGGGAGGGAGGGGACACGGACGACGGGGCACGGCGCGAGGGCATCCACGCCGGGCTCGGGGCCGGACGCGGTGGCCGGCGCGACAACGAGCGGAAGGTGACCGCGATCTACGAGGTGCCGGGCGGTCTGGAACGCGCAGTGGGCCACGCCGTTCACATCGGGGGGAAAGGATTCGGTCACTATGACGACACGCATACCGGTGTTGTCGCCGTACTGGACGTGGCCGCGTCAACGTGGATCTATGCGAACGATGAACGTCCCGTGAGCGTTCCGCTGCGCACCCGAGCAGGTCAGGCTGTGTCCATGCCGACCTGACCCGTGGGTCACCCCGAGTTCACCCGGCGGGCGTGACGGTGCCCGACAGGTTCACATCCGAGGCCGGTTTCACATGGCTGCCGTGTCCGGTCCGATGCGGCTGCGGACCACGGTCTGCACCTCGGCCTCCTCGGCCGGATCGGCGGCGAGCCTGCGCAGTCGTTCCACGACCCGGGCGTCACCGGTCTCGGCGTGCCGGGCGGCGATCTCGCGGGTGGTCTCCTCGCAGTCCCACAGGCACTCGACGGCGAATCCGCTGGCGAAGGATGGATCGGTGGCGGCGAGCGCGTGGGCGGCGCGGCCGCGGAGATGGGAGGAAGCCGTCTCCCGGTAGATATGGCGCAGCACGGGTGCGGCACAGGCGATTCCGAGCCGTCCGGTGCCGTCGACGAGGGTCCACAGGGTGGGCGCGTCGGGGCCCTCACCCCGTACGGCCTCCCTGAGGGCCGCTAGAACCAGGTCCCGGTCCTGGGCTCCGCCCAGGCAGGCGAGAATCCGTCCGGCGGCCGCACCCAGCGGATCGGGCCGGCGGGCCCAGCCGCGGGCCCGGTCGACGGCGGCGATACTGCGCATACGTTCGAACGCGTCGAGCGCGGCCTCCGCGACGGCTGCCGAGCCGGTGGCGACGGCCAGCTCGATCAGATCGAAGGCTTCGGGATCATTACTGTCGGCGAGATAGCGCAGGGCGGTGCAGCGGGCTCCGTCGGTGCCGTCCTTGGCGGCCGCGAGGATCTCGGGCCGGTCCTCGGGTCCCGCGACGGCGGACAGGCAGCGGGCGGCGGGCACATGCAGTGCCGCCCCCCGTTCGACGCCCTGCTGGGCCCACTCGAAGACGGCCTGCACACTCCACCCCGGGCGGGGCCCGGCAGGGCGCATCTGGCGTTGCCAGCGGTCGAAACAGCCGGTCTCCTGAGCGGCACGCACACGCGTGGAGACCGATTCGCGGGGGTCGTCGGCCCACAACCGCCATGGCCTCGGTTCGAAGGCGTCACGGACGGCGGCGGCCAGTTCGGCCTCGCCCTCGGGATCGGTCGCGAAACGCGCGAGCACGGGCGCCGCGAGGGCACGCAGACCGGCGTCGTCGTCGCGCAACGCCAGTTCGTCCAGCGCCCAGGCCCAGTTGGAGCCCGACGCGGCGTACCTGCGGAGCAGTTCGAGCGCGTCGCGCCTGCCGTAGGAGGCGAGGTGGCCGAGGACGGCGAGGGCGAGGCCCGTGCGTGACTCCTCGGTGTCGAAGACGTCGTCCACCTCGAAGAGGTGCGCCTCGATCTCGTCCAGCTCGCCGTTGAGGTCGAGGTAGAGACGGGCGTAGTACAGGGAGCGGTTCTCCACCTGCCAGTCGTGACGGGGATCGCGCAGCACGCAGTGGTTCAGCGCCGCGAGCGCCTCGGCGCGCGGGGCGGTGAGCGCGTGCAGCGTGCCGTCGCCGCGCCCCCGCTGGAGCAGGCCGAGCAGCGTACCGCTGGGCGCTATGACCGGATCGAACATGGGAAACAGCCTCACATCAAGCGTCGACGCAACCGGGGACGTGCATTACCTGGCCGCGTGACAACACGTCGGGGCGCCCGCCGTTTCCTGCTTGCTGTAAGCCATCTTCCTCTGCCTCTCGTCGGTGGCCCATGCGGACCGTGTCACGGTCCGCGCGGTGCGGCATCACCTGCCCGGCCATCACGTCCGTGAACCACGACGTCATGATGACTCGGCACTTCCATCTGCCGCGACCGAAATTTCGGCGGCCCCGTACCGCCTCCCCCGTTTTCCGTGTTTTAGCTGGTCAGAACATACGGCTCAGTGTGCGCCGAACAGGTCGAGCAGTTCCGCCCTGCCGAACATCCGGGCCGTGTCGACGGCCGAGGGGGTGCCCTCGGCCGGGTCGGCGCCGCCCTCCAGCAGAGCCTTGATGACGCCCTCGGAGCCCTTGAAGACAGCCCCGGCGAGCGGTGTCTGGCCCCGGTCGTTGACTCCGCCCGCAGCCGCCCCACGGGCCACCAGTGCGCGCACCGCGTCCGCGTGGCCGTGGTAGGCGGCCAGCATCACGAGGGAGTCCCCGCGGTCGTTGGTGAGGCCTGCCGGAACGCCCGCGTCGACGTACGCCACGAGTGCCTCGGTCTGTCCCTGCCGGGCCAGATCGAAGATCTTGGTCGCCAGCTCCACGACCTCCGGGTCGGGGGCTTCAGTCATCGGCCGGACCGCCTCTCATACAACCGTTCAGGTGAATCGCAAGGGTACTGGCTCGCACGGCACATGACCCGAAGCGCCGGAGGCGGGATCACCCCGACTCTGCCAACCAAGTGAAATCTTAACGATTTCACCTGTTTGCACCTTTTGTCGTATGGATACATGCTGTGATCCTGGAAGTACTCATGGTGACTGTCCCCACGAACCAGGAGCACGCACATGATTCTCTCCATCTCGGGTGTCGTACTGCTCGGCATCGTCGTCTTCATCTTCTTCCGCAAGGACGGGCTCAAGGCCTCGCACGCCCTGATCTCGGCGTTGTTCGGCTTCTACCTGGCCAGCACGGCCCTCGCCCCGAGCATCAAGGCCGGCGGCGAAAGCCTGGCGAGCCTCCTCGGCGGCATCAAGTTCTGACGCCGCCCCTCCCGTTCCGTACGCACCTTCAGGAGACAGCCGTGGTCCGCCGCCCCCTCCCCCGCATCCTGAGCACAGGCAGCGCGCAGATCGCCCGGAGCCGGGAGCTGGTCCGGACGGCGGCCGACAGCGCCACCGACGTTCTCCACCCGTTGATCACGATCACCCGGGGCTTCGGCCGCCTGGCCGCGGCCGCGCGGCGCAGGTGGGCCGAAACCCCCAAGGACAGGCGCGGGCCACTGCTCTTCCTGGTGGCCTCGGTGGTCCTGGTCGTGGCGCTCGTTCCGTACGGCCCACTGCTCGCCGTCATCTCCGTGATGGCGGCGTCAGCGTGGCAGGGCCGGGACCGCAGGCCGCCGGAACCGGAAGGACCCGACGAGTCGCAGACACAGCGCCTGAGGTCGCTGTACGACGCCCTCGTCCCGTACTTCTCGGCGGCCGAGGACCCGGACCCTCTGTACACACACGGCGGCGAGTGGGAGAAGGTCTTCCCCGCGTACGACTTCGACGGCACCGACCGCATCACCCACCTGCTGATCCGCTACCCGGCGTACTTCACCGACGGCGAGGCCGAGTCCCGGGCCCGCATCGAGCAGCTGCTGCACGCCAAGTCGGGCCGCGGCCGTGAGTACCACTTCGGCTGGGACGAGGAGGGCAACCAGCTCACGGTCACGGTCCTCGCCCCGCTGCCCACCGACATCACCGCTCAGCGCTTCGTCACCGCCCCGGGCGAGACGGTGCTCGGCTTCACCGACCCCATCCAGGTCCTGCGCACGCTGCCGCTCGGCTACGGCGACGAGCGGCGCGACGTCCCGCCGGTCGTCTGGCGCACCGGCATCCGCTCGACCGAGCCGCACCTCCTGGTCATGGGCCAGCCGGGCAGCGGCACCTCGACACTGCTGCGCTCGATCGCGCTCCAGGCCCTGCAGTACGGCGATGTCGTCATCGTCGACGGTGGTGGCACCGGCGAGTACGCCTGCCTGACCGGGCGGGACGGGGTCCTCGCGGTCGAGTGCGGACTGGCGGGGGCACTGGCCAGCTTGGAGTGGGCGGCGGCCGAGACGGAGCGTCGACTCATCGCGACCAACCTTGCCCGTCAGGCCGGCGAGCCGCCGCCGGACGAAACCAAGCGCCCGCTGTGGATCCTCCTCGACCGTCCGAGCGCCTTCACCCACCTGGCCGCCGCGGACGGCCGCAAGGATCCGCAGTCCCTGCTCCAGGTCCCGCTGCGGCACGGTCGGGCGGCGAATGTCACGGTGGTGGTGGCCGATCAGTTCGAGAGCGCGGAAGCGTTGAGCGATCCGGTACGGCAGCACACGCGCGCGCGGGTCGTGCTCGGGCCTGCGACGCCGGACCAGTTGGAAGCGGTCCTGGGAGCGCCTCCGCACACGACACCGGTCGCGCACGTGCCGCCCGGCCGCGGGTACGCCCGCCTCGGAGTGGGACCGGTGCACCGGATTCAGGTTCCGGCCACTCCGGATCCGTACGACGACGCGACGAGTGAGACGGACCGGCAGGCGGTGCTGGGGTTGTTGCCGGCTCGGACCACCCCTGCGGATGCGGAGGCGGTCCCCTCGGAGGCGGTCCCCTCGGACGCGGTGGTCGCGGAAGCGCCGTAGCAGTTACGGCCGGTTGTGCGAGTACGGGTGCGTGATGGCTTGTCGCACAGTTCCCCGCACCCCTACGCCCCTGTAGGAACGCCTCACGCAACGAAGGTACGGGGGGCCTCCCCGCCGCCGGACCCACCGCTCTCCACGATCCGCGCCGCCGCGGCCAGCCGTGCCGCAGCCTCCTCGGCCACCGCGCCGCCCACCGTGAACGGCAGGCGCACATAGCCCTCGAAAGCCCCGTCGACCCCGAACCGCGGCCCCGACGGCACCCGCACCCCGACCCGCTCCCCCGCCTCCGCCAGCCGCGATCCGGACAACCCACCGGACCGCACCCACAAGGTCAGCCCACCCTTCGGCACCTCGAACTCCCACGTCGGCAGTTCCTTGCGCAGAGCCGTCACCAGCGCGTCCCGGTTGTCCCGAGCCTGGACCCGCCGCAGCTCCACGGCCTGCGCCCACCCCCCGGTGCTGAACAGCCAGTTCACGGCCAACTGCTCCAGCACAGGGGTTCCGAGGTCGGCGTAGGCCCGCGCGGCGACGAGGCTGCGGATCACATCCGGCGCCGCGCGTACCCATCCGATCCGCATCCCCGCCCAGAACGCCTTGCTGGCGGAGCCGACGGTGACCACGGTGGAGCCGGCAGGGTCGAAGGCGCACACCGGCCGCGGCATCGAGACGTCCTCGTCCAGCCACAGCTCGGTCATCGTCTCGTCGGCCACCAGCACGGTCCCCGCGGACCGCGCCGCCTCCACCAGGCGTCGCCGCTGGTCCTCGTCGGCGAGCGCACCCGTCGGGTTGTGGAAGTCGGCGACGACGTAGGCGATCCGGGGCGCCGCGTCCCGCAGCACCTGCCGCCAGCGGTCCATGTCCCAGCCGGTCAGTCCCTCCGCCATGGCCACCGGAACCAGCCGGGCGCCCGCCTCCCGCATCAGCTGCAGGATGTTCGCGTAGGAGGGGGACTCGACCGCGATGCGCTCGCCCCGGCCGCCGAACAGATGGCAGATCGCGTCGATCGCGCCCATGGCCCCCGTCGTGACCATGATCTGCTCGGGCATCGTCGGGATCCCGGACGCGGTGTACCTCTCGGCGATCATCGCCCGTAGGGCCGGGAGACCCGCCGGGTAGTCGCCGTGGGTGTGCGCGTAGGGCGGCAGCTCCTCCAGAGCGCCCTGTACCGCGCGCGTCAGCCAGGGTTCGGGGGCGGGCAGTGCGGCGCAGCCCAGGTCGATCATCGAGCCGAGGGCTTCAGGCGGAAGCGGTTCGAGGCCGCGCGCGGGGACCGGGTTGCCGGCCGGTACGGCCGTCCAGCTGCCCGCGCCGCGCCGGGACTCCAGGAATCCCTCGGCACGCAGGGCCTCGTAGGCCGCCGCTACGGTCGTACGGCTGACGGACAGGGAGAGGGCCAGCTCGCGTTCCGCGGGCAGCCTCGCGGCGACCGGAACGCGGCCCTCCAGCACCAGCAGGCGGATGCCGTCTGCGAGCGCGCGGTAGGCCGGGGGGCGGCGGGTGCCGGGGCCCGCCGGGCGGTCCTGCTGGGAGCTGAGCAGCCGGGCGAGCTGTGCGGCCCCCATCGCCGAGGTCCACTGCGCCACTGAAATCAGTCCACCTTCCCCGAATTGGCCATGGATGGCATCCCATCCCAAGCCACAGGGTGTCATGTGCCAGGCCACGCCACCACAGGGGGACCCATCTTGTCCACGCAGAGCCGCCTCGGGCGACGCTTGATCCAGCTGTACGTCGGACTCGCTCTGTACGGGGCCAGCTCGGCGCTGCTCGTCGAGGCCGGACTGGGCCTGGAGCCCTGGAACGTGCTGCACCAGGGCCTCTCCGAGCTCACGGGCCTGTCCATCGGCGTCGTGTCGATCGTCGTGGGCGCGGCGGTGCTGCTCCTGTGGATACCGCTGCGCCAGCGGCCGGGCCTCGGCACGGTCTCCAACGTCTTCGTGGTCGGCATCGCCATGGACGCCACCCTCGCCGCGGTCCCCGAGATGCACGGTCTCGCCGCACGGATTCCCCTCCTGCTGGCCGGGATCGTGCTCAACGGTGCGGCCACCGGCCTCTACATCGCGGCCAGCTTCGGCCCGGGACCGAGGGACGGTCTGATGACCGGGCTGCACCGGCGGACGGGGCGGTCGATCCGGCTGATGCGGACCGGGGTCGAAGTGGCCGTCGTGGTCACGGGATTCGCCCTGGGCGGCACCATCGGCGTCGGAACCGTCCTCTACGCGGTGGCCATCGGCCCGCTCGCCCAGCTCTTCCTGCGTGTGTTCGCCGTCCGCCCGGCATCCGACGGCAGCACGGTCGTTGCCACAGGGCAACCGCAGGGAGCGATACTGCGACCGTGACCTCGCGGATACGCCACCCCTACCTCGACCATCCGGGCCCCATCCCCTTCGCCCACCGGGGCGGGGCGGCGGACGGTCTGGAGAACACCGCCTTCCAGTTCCGGCGGGCGGTCGAGGCGGGTTACCGGTACCTGGAGACCGACGTCCATGCCACGGCGGACGGCAAACTGGTCGCCTTCCACGACACCACGCTGGACCGGGTGACCGACGGGGCGGGCCGGATAGCTGACCTGCTCTGGGCGGACGTACGGCACGCGCGCGTGGCGGGCAAGGAGCCGGTGCCGCTCTTCGAGGAGCTCCTGGAGACCTTCCCCGAGGCCCGCTGGAACGTCGACGTCAAGGCCGAGCCCGCCCTCCAGCCACTCCTGGACCTCATCGAGCGCACCAACACCTGGGACCGCATCTGTGTCGGCTCCTTCTCCGAGGCCCGAGTGATGCGCGCCCAGCGGCTGGCGGGACCGCGCCTGGCGACGTCGTACGGCACAAGAGGCGTCCTCAACCTGCGGCTGCGCTCCTGGGGAGTACCGGCGACACTGCGCCGCTCGGCCGTCGCCGCCCAGGTGCCCGAGGCCCAGTCCGGCATCCAGGTGGTCGACCACCGCTTCGTACGCGTCGCTCACGCGCGCGGGCTGCAGGTGCACGTGTGGACCATCAATGAGGCCGATCGCATGCACCGGCTTCTGGACCTGGGAGTCGATGGCATCATGACCGATCACATCGACACACTGCGCAAGGTCATGGAGGACCGGGGCGTCTGGGTCTGACCCGTCCCGTCCCCGGTCCGCGCACGGCACCTTCACGGGGAAGCGAGGGCACGGGTGGGCACCGACACCGTGCGGGCGGGCTCGGCGGACGAGGCCGCCGAGCGGCGGCGCGAGCAGCGCGGCTGGTACTTCTACGACTGGGCGTGCTCCGTCTACTCGACGAGCGTGCTCACCGTGTTCCTCGGTCCCTATCTGACGTCGGTCGCCAAGAACGCGGCGGACGCGGACGGCTTTGTCCATCCCCTGGGCATCCCGGTGCGCGCCGGTTCCTTCTTCGCGTACTCGGTGTCCCTGTCGGTGATCGTGGCCGTACTGGCGATGCCGCTGGTGGGTGTCGCGGCCGACCGCACCGGGCGCAAGAAGCCCCTCCTGGCGGCGGCCGCGTACACGGGGGCCGCCGCGACGACCGCCATGTTCTTCCTGGGCGGCGACCGGTATCTCCTCGGCGGGGTCCTGCTGATCGTCGCGAACGCCGCGGCGGCCGTCGGCCAGATGCTCTACAACTCCTACCTTCCGCAGATCGCCCCGCCGCAGGAGCGTGACGCGGTCTCCTCCAGGGGCTGGGCCTTCGGTTACGCGGCGGGCGCCCTGGTCCTGGTCGCGAACCTCGTGCTCTACATGAGCCACGACTCCTTCGGCCTCTCCGAGAGCGCCGCGGTACGCATCTGTCTGGCCTCGGCCGGGCTGTGGTGGGGCGCCTTCGCGCTGATTCCGCTACGGCGGCTGCGCGACCGGCGACCGTCCGCACCCGAAGCGAAGGAGCCGACGGCCCCCGGTTTCCGGCAGCTGGCGGCCACCGTCCGCGACATGCGCCGCCACCCGCTCACCCTGGCCTTCCTGCTCGCGTACCTCATCTACAACGACGGCATCCAGACCGTGATCTCGCAGGCCTCGATCTACGGCTCGGAGGAACTGGACCTCGGGCAGTCGACCCTCATCACGGCCGTGCTCCTGGTCCAGGTGCTGGCAGTGGCGGGCGCGCTGACGATGGGCCGGCTGGCCCGGGTGTACGGGGCCCAGCGCACCATCCTCGGCTCGCTGGTCGCCTGGGCGGTCATCCTGGGGGCCGGGTACTTCCTGCCCGCCGGCGCGCCCGTGTGGTTCTTCGTACTGGCCGCCGGCATCGGGCTCGTGCTCGGCGGCAGCCAGGCCCTGTCACGCTCCCTGTTCTCCCATCTCGTCCCGCCCGGCAAGGAGGCCGAATACTTCTCGGCGTACGAGATGAGCGACCGCGGCATGAGCTGGCTCGGCCCGCTTCTGTTCGGGATCACCTACCAGCTGACCGGAAGTTATCGGGACGCGATCATCTCCCTGGTGGCCTTCTTCGTCATCGGATTCGCCCTGCTCGCAAGGGTTCCGGTGCGGCAGGCGATCAGCGACGCGGGCAATCCGGTACCCGAGAGGATTTAGCGTTCAACGCGAAAGCGCTGTAGTGTACGCGTTTGGCCTGCCAGGCGTACCGTTACTGCGCGTCAAAGATGCCGAAACGCTGGGTGACACCTGCTAGCAGATGTGACAAACCGGGCGCTGGTGGGTACAACAAGGGGCGGCTACGACGGCGACACATTGCCCGGGACGGGACCCGGAACGGGAATCTTTACCGCCGACCGGACGTTGACCGGATGACGACGACAGCGACACCTGTCCTGTGGGCGACAAGCCCGGGAGGCACGATTCATGAGTGAGCGAGCTCTTCGCGGCACGCGCCTCGTGGTGACCAGCTACGAGACGGACCGCGGCATCGACCTGGCCCCGCGCCAGGCCGTGGAGTACGCATGCGAGAAGGGGCATCGGTTTGAGATGCCCTTCTCGGTCGAGGCGGAGATCCCGCCGGAGTGGGAGTGCAAGGTCTGCGGGGCCCAGGCACTCCTCGTGGACGGCGACGGCCCTGAAGAGAAGAAGGCCAAGCCCGCGCGTACGCATTGGGACATGCTGATGGAGCGACGCACCCGCGAGGAGCTCGAAGAGGTCCTCGAGGAGCGTCTGGCGGTTCTGCGCTCCGGGGCGATGAACATCGCTGTTCATCCCCGGGACAGCCGCAAGTCGGCCTGAGCGGGGCACAACACACACAAGTAACCGCGGGCGCGGTACGTGATCCACGTACCGCGCCCGCGGTTTGTGCTGCGTGCGGCCCGCTCAGCGCGTGAGCGGCGGGCGCGGCCCCTGCGGGGTGTCGTCGCCCGGCTCGTCCCGGACGACGACCTCGCCCTGGACCACCTTGCCGTCCGGGCGGTGCATGCGGGCCTGCTGGAACGCGTCGCCCAGGGTGCCCGGGGCGGCGGTGCGAAGCTTGCGGTCGAAGGTGCGCTCGGCGTAGCGGCCGATGGCCTTCTGGACCGGCGGAAGCAGCAGGAGCAGACCGACGGCGTCGGAGATCAGGCCGGGGATCATCAGGAGCAGGCCGCCCAGCATCATCAGGCCGTTGCCGCTGCTGCCGGAGCTCGACGGGGCCCCGCCGCGCTGAAGGGCCTCGTTCAGGTTCTGGAAGGCGCGGCGGCCGGCCCGCTTGATGACCACCGAGCCGAGCACGAAGCCGGCGACCAGCAGCAGGAACACCGCGAACCCGCTCGCCGCACCCGCGACCACGGTCAGCAGCCAGATCTCCAGTACCAGCCAGGCGGCCACGCCCAGCGGCAGGAAGGTGCGCATTCGGGAACGGTGGGGCCGGACGGGATAGGTGGGAGTCGGAGTGCCTGTCGTCATGCGTCCAGTGTGCCTGGGCGCGGCTCAGCACGGGATAAGGGGACGATCAACCGCTCCTGTGAGGTCGTACGACTACGGCTGTGGGCGCTTTCCCCGGCCTGTGATCCTGCCGAGCCGCTCCCCCACACCCCAGGTGGTGACCCGCCACAGGGCCTCCACCAGGATGTCGCGGCTCATCTTGGAGTCACCCAGTTCGCGCTCGACGAAGGTGATCGGCACCTCGACGACGTGATAGCCGGCCTTGACCGCGCGGCGGGCCAGGTCGACCTGGAAGCAGTAGCCCTGGGAGGCCACGTCGTCGAGGCCCAGGCCTTCGAGGGTCTCGCTGCGGAAGGCGCGGTAGCCGCCCGTGATGTCGCGGAGGGGGAGGTCGAGGGCGACGCGCGAGTAGAGGCTGCCGCCGCGGGAGATGAACTCGCGGGACTTGGGCCAGTTCACGACCCGGCCGCCGGGCACCCAGCGGGAACCGAGGACCAGGTCGGCGCCCTTCAGCGCGGTCAGCAGGCGGGGCAGTTCCTCGGGTTGGTGGGAGCCGTCGGCGTCCATCTCGACCAGGACGCCGTAGCCGTGCTCCAGACCCCAGCGGAACCCCGCGAGATAGGCGGCGCCAAGGCCCTCCTTGCCCTTGCGGTGCAGGACCTGGACCTGGTCGTCCTCGACGGTCAGTTCGTCGGCGAGCTTGCCGGTGCCGTCGGGGCTGTTGTCGTCCGCCACCAGGACGTGCGCCTCCGGGACAGCCGCCCGCACCCGGCCGACGATGGCCTTGATGTTCTCCGCCTCGTTGTAGGTCGGAATGATCACCAACGCGGTGCCGAGCGGGCCGAACCGCCTCCCCTGTGCCGTGAGGGTCCCGTCGCCGTCGTTCACTGCTGCCCCTTCGAGTCATTGCGCAGGCGTCCACCATAGTGGGCACGGCCTGCGATGACGTGACAAGGCGTTCGTATGCTGGTGTCGTTTCCACAAAAGCGGGGTAAGAATCCGGCTTTCGCCCTTGTGCAGTCGTGGTCCCTGCTGCGGATGGGGGCCCGGCGCCCTTCGGGCCGACCTGGGGCCCGCTGGCTGCGGGTCGACCGAAAGCCGTTGTCTACTGAGCGCCCGGGCCCCACCCGGGTCACACCTCCCCGGCCGGACGGAACGTTCCCTCGCCGTGGCGCGAGCGCTGAGCCTGGCTCCCAGTGACGGTGTTCCGGTGCGGCACACCGTCCCTGACCCAGCGGCGCTGCGACGACTGGGCGGAGGTTCCCCGGTCGGGCGTCCGGTGGTGGACCCGGCCGAACCTACCGGCCTCCTGCCGTCGGCTGTCAACAGTCGTTTGACCTGGGCGTCTGCCGTCAATGCCCTGGTCAGCGCGGAGGATGCGCAGGTCGCGCGACAGGGGGCGGCGGGCGATCGGTGCCGCGCCACCCCCGGAGATCACTCGCCCGGCCGTACGAAGACCGTCCGTCCGCCGACCACCGTGCGCAGACAGACGGGCAGGTCACGGCCCGGTGTGAGGTCGGGCAGACCGGGGGTGCCGGAGCGGGGGTCGGTGGACCAGCGGGCGACCCGGTCGTCGGGGGCCTGGACGACCAGCTCGTCAGTGCGCCAGACGGCGTAGTCCGCGGGGGCGCCGGGCACCAGCACGCCCGCGTCGTCCCGGCCGATCGCCCGCCAGCCGCCGCGGGTGTGCGCGGTGAAGGCGGCGCGCACGGAGACGCGGTGCTCGGGGGTGTGGTGGAAGGCGGCAGCGCGGACCGTCCCCCACGGGCCGAGGGGGGTGACCGGGCTGTCGGAGCCGAAGGCGAGCGGGACGCCGGCCCGCAGGAGGGCCGCGAAGGGGTTCAGACGGCCCGCCCGCTCCTGGCCGAGGCGCTGGACGTACATGCCGTCCTCGCCGCCCCACAGGGCGTCGAAGGCGGGCTGGACGGACGCGGTGAGGCCGAGCTCGGCGAAGCCGGCGATCGCCTCGGGGGTGAGCAGCTCGGCGTGCTCGACGCGGTGCCGGGCGGCGCGGACACGGGCGAGGCCGAGCTTCTCGGCGGCCGCGCGGACGCCCTCGACCACGGCCGTCACGGCCGCGTCGCCGATCGCGTGGAAGCCGGCCTGGAGGCCCGCTTCGGTGCAAGCGGTGACGTGGGCGGCCACGGCGGCGGCGTCCAGGTAGGCGAGGCCGGTGTGCTCGGCGTCGGCGTACGGCTCGTGCAGGCACGCGGTGTGCGATCCGAGGGCGCCGTCCACGAAGAGGTCTCCGGCGGCGCCGATCGCGCCGAGTTCGCGCGCCTTCTCGACGTCCTCCTCCGCCCAGTAGCCGACGACCCGGGGGCCGGGCTCTCCTTCCGCGAGTCGGAGGAGGCCGGTGAAGTCGTCCTCGGAGGAGATCTCGGGGCCTGCGCATTCGTGAAGGGTGCCGATGCCGAGGGAGGCGGCGTGGGCGAGGGCGGCACGCTGCGCTTGCGCGCGCTGGGCCGGCGAGACGGAGCCGAGCGCTGTCGCGCGGACGGCGTGGTGGGCGTCGGCGGTGAGAGGGCCGTCCACGTGCCCCAGGGACGTCATGTCCAGCAGGGCCGTCGTCACGACCGCCGAGTGGACGTCGATGCGGCTCAGGTACAGCGGGCGACCGCCGGTCGCCTCGTCGAGCTCCGTGCGTGTGGGCGGGCGGCCGTCCGGCCAGCGGGCGGCGTCCCAGCCATGGCCGAGGAGGACGCGGTCGTCGGGGCGGGTGGCCGTGAAGTCCCGTACGAGGGTCAGGGCCGCGTCGAGAGAAGGTGCGCCGGACACGTCGAGACCGGTGAGGGTAAGGCCGGTGGTGGTTGTGTGCACATGTGCGTCGGTGAACGCGGGCGTGACCAGAGCGCCGTCCAGGTCGACGACCTCGTCGACGCCGTCCGCGAAGGCGTCAGCCGCGCCCTCGGAACCGACCCAGGCGACTTGTCCGCGTTCGACGACCATCGCGGTGGCGAAAGGGTCGGCGGGGCTGTGGACTTCGCCTCGGCGGAGGAGGACGGTCTGCTGTGCGCTCATGGGGAACAGTGTTTCAGGCGCGGTCTCGCCGCAGGGGTGCGGGTGCATGGCCTGGAGCCGGTTCGTCGCGGCTGGTCGCGCGGTTCCCCGCACACCCAAAAGGTCGGCCCGGTCCCGTCAGATCCTCGGCGGACGGGCCTCGTACGGGGTCGAAAGGACCACCGTGGTACGCGTCGACACCCCTGCCAGCGACCTGAGCCGCGCCAGGAGCTCCTCCAGCTCGTGCGGGGTCGACACCCGCACCTTGAGAATGTAGTTCTCGTCGCCCGCGACGCTGTGGCAGGCCTCGATCTCGGGGACACCGGACAGGCGGTCCGCGATGTCGTCGGGGGCACTGGGGTCGAACGGTTTCACCGAGATGAACGCGGTCATGGGCAGGCCCACCGCCTCGGGGTCGACCACCGCGGCGTACCCGCGGATGACACCCCGCTGCTCCAGCCGTCGCACCCTCTGGTGCACGGCCGACGTGGACAGGCCCGTGGCCTTGCCCAGGTCCGTGTAACTCATCCGCCCGTCCTTGACGAGCAGCTGCACGATTTGTCGGTCCAGCTCCTCCATGGCGCAAGAACCTACAGTGCGCCTGATCTCCTCGGATACCTGAGCGGCGCAGGTCATGCCCGGTTCGTGATGTGACCGGGGGTTACCTGTGGGCCCCCTGGGGGACAAAGCGACCGCCACGGGCACCTGCAAGCGGCATGTGACGAAGGCCACACCCCCGCGAGGGCCTCCGTGATGTTCTCGTGATTACCGCCGTGACGGGACGGGAAGTGCTTGCTGTGGTCGAGGCCGCAGCGCCTTCACGGCCCAGCCCGAGGGGGAGAACCCAATGCAGAGTCTTAAGCGCCCTGGTCGTACCGCGCCCAAGCGCCTGGCGGTTGTCGAGCCCGAGCCGGAGGGTGTCGAACCCGACGCTCTCGACGAGGAGTTCGACGCGTACGACACCTTCGAGATGTACCGGGTGATCTGCCCGGACTGCGCGCAGCCCATAGCCCTGCTGGCGGACGAGGAGGTGCTGCCGGAGCACGCGCTGTGCGTCTCGCCGTGGAACCCGTTCGGCCTCACGGTCTGCGCCGGTACGGGCCGCAGGGCTTCCGAGGCCCGGTCGGCGGACGAGTCGGCGGAGCCCCAGGAGCAGGACACGGCCCTTCTGTTGACGCTCCCTCAGGGACTCGACTGGCGGACCCAGCCGTTCTCGCACGTCGGTGGCCCGGGTTCGCGCCCCATGCGTGTGCCGGTGATGCGCCGCCAGGCCGCGGCCTGAGCCACCCCGCTCAGCGGACAGGTCGTCCACTTCGCTTTAGCTGCCCTGCACCATGGCTCGCAGGCTGCCGTGGTGCAGGATCAGTGCGTCCGGATCCGCCGGTACGGCCACTTCCCCGAAGTGCGCCTGGCGGTAGGCGATGCGCAGCATGACGATCGCGTGCCGCAGTGCCGCGTGAAGAACTCCATGGCGTGCGGTGTGTGTCCGACGAGCTCGGCATACCGGGCCTCTGCCAAGGAGGCCGTCTCCCAGTCCAGTACGGCCACGGGGTCGAAGCCGTCGTAGATCACGTTCCCGATGCGCGCGTCGCCCCAGTTGAGGACGGCGGACCGGGCTCGCGCGGCAGGACTCCTCCAGCCGCTCGAAGGCCCGCTCGATGAGGGGTGAGCGGGCGGGTCCGTCGACCCCCCAGTCGTAATAGGCGCGTTGGGCCGTGACATGGCGGGCCAGCGCATCACCCTCGCCGGGCAGTGCGAGGAACTCGGTTTGCCCCAAAGGGACTTGGTCGTGCAGTCGCGCCAACAGCCCGACCGGACGGGGCGCATGCCCCGGCTGCGGTCACGGGTTCCGGCCCAGCGGTCGGGGGTCAGCTGGATGTCCTGCCCGCCGATGCGCCACACGCCATGACACCGGCCCGCCTGCCCGAAGCGTTTCCCCTCCAGGGTGAGCCGGCCGCCGCGCCGCTGCTGGTGGTGGGGTTCCCACAGCGGTGGGGAGCTCGCCGACCACCCGATCCTGAACGACAGCCCGTCCGGGTCGTCGGGGTCCGGATCGCAGACGAGGAGAAACTCGCGGAGCGACTGCAGCACGCCGATGTTCCTCAATGGGGGGGGGCGCTCCCTTCGTCGTCGAGGACGTGGAAGATGCGGCGGTCGTAGGCATGGCAGTCCCCCGTCGCCACGTACTTCACGGACAGGGGAACCTGGTGCGCGGGGTACTCGTCGAGCGGTACGGGGCGGTCGTCACTCACGTCAACATCCCTGTACGGCAGCTGCGCTGACGGTACGTCAGACAACTACCGGAGGCCCGATGTACGGCCATGAACGCACGCCCGATTCCGGAAACCGGTGACCCTGCCGTCGGCCATCGCGTTGCCCCGGTATGACCCCTACGTATGCACCGTTCGCAGAATCGGTGCCGCTGGTTCCGCCCCCAGTGCCGTCGGCCCCACCTCCACCGCCCCAGGATCCGCCCATCTACCGCGACCTGTTGCGCACCTGGGCCAACCGCGGCCGCACCCTGCCGGGGCGCGATGACCCGGAGTGGGTCCGGCTCGTGGCGCCGCAGGTCAGGCCGGGGCAGTTCAGCGCGTCTCCGGACCCGCTAGGTGACGGGCGATGACCATCCGCTGGATCTGGTTGGTGCCCTCGACGATCTGCAGGACCTTGGCCTCGCGCATGTACCGCTCGGCCGGGAAGTCGGCGGTGTAGCCATAGCCACCGAGGACCTGGACGGCGTCGGTGGTGACCTTCATCGCGGTGTCGGTGCAGTGCAGTTTGGCCATGGCCGCCTGCTTGGCGAAGGGCCGCCCGGCATCCCGCAGCCGCGCCGCCGCGAGGTACAGCGCCCGGCCCGCCTCGATCTGGGTCGCCATGTCGGCGAGCATGAAGCGCAGCCCCTGGAAGTCGGCGATGGGCCGCCCGAACTGCTGTCGCCCGGTCGCGTAGTCGACCGCCTCGTCGAGGGCCGCCTGGGCCAGTCCGATCGCGCAGGCCGCGATGCCGAGCCGCCCCGAATCGAGCGCGGACAGGGCGATCGCGAAGCCCTGGCCCTCGTCGCCGATGCGCCGCTCGTCCGGCACGCGCACCCCGTCGAAGTGCACCTGGGCGGTGGGCGAGCCCTTCATGCCCATCTTCTTCTCCGGCGCCGCGGCGCTCAGTCCCGCTGCGTCCGCGGGAACCAGGAACGCGGTGATCCCGCGTGGGCCCTCCTCGCCGGTGCGCGCCATGACCGTGTAGAAGTCGGCGACTCCGCCGTGGGTGATCCAGGCCTTGGTACCGGTGATCACCCAGTCGTCGCCGTCCCGGACCGCTCTGGTGCGCAGCGAGGCCGCGTCCGAGCCGGAGGACGGCTCGGAGAGACAGTAGGCGCCGAGGAGTCCGCCGCCGAGCATCGCGGGCAGGTGCTCGACCTGCTGTTCCTTGGTGCCGTAGGTCGCGAGCGCGTAGGAGGCGAGGGTGTGCACGCTGACGCCGAGGCCGACTGTGAGGCGAGCGGCGGCGAGCTCTTCGAGGGCCTGGAGGTAGACCTCGTACGGCTGGTCGGCGCCGCCGCGTTCGGAGTCGTACGGCAGGCCGAGCAGGCCGGTCCGGGAGAGCAGGGTGAAGACCTCGCGGGGGAAGTGCCCGGCGTCCTCCTCCTCGGCCGCCCTCGGGACGATCTCGCGCTGCGCGATGTCGCGGACGAGCGAGATCAGGTCTCGGGCCTCGTCCGTGGGCAGTTGCCGGTCCACCGGCTGCGGGGCGCGGTCGGGCATGGCGACGCTCTCCTCCCTGTAGGGCACTGGCGGACGCGTGCCGTGGGGTGGGGCGGCTCCGCCGGATATCACTGGGCGCCGTCCGCTGCTCGCGCCTCCCGGGTCACGGGAAGCTGCTGACCAGCGACTGCGCCCTGTGAGTATGCCCGATCGGAGGCACCTGGTCACTGGTTAACGACCGCTCACTTCAAGATAGCCCAGCGCACCGACAGCCGACCCGGGCACAGCCTCCCGAATTGGTCCGAACCATTGACGCGGTGGTCTAGTCCTCCTACTGTTCCGGGCAACGCTTTATCGCGTTCATGCCAATCCGCTGGCGTTCCCCTCTCCCCCACGAGGAGACACCGATGCACGTTCCCCACCGCACCCGCTTCCGGGCGCTGATCTCCGCCGCGTGTTGCGCGCTCCTCGGCGCGGGCCTGTTGGCCGGCGCGAGCAGCGCGACCGCCGCCGCCCCCGAGGCGACACCGAAGGCCGCCGGCTCCAAAGTCGTCGGCTACTTCACCGAATGGGGCACCTACGACCGCAAGTACTACGTCAAGAACATCGAGACCTCCGGCTCGGCCGCGAAGCTGACCCACATCAACTACGCCTTCGGCAACGTCAGCGGCGGCAAGTGCGCGATGGGCGACGCCTACGCCGCGACCGACCGGACGTACACCGCGGCCGAGTCCGTGGACGGCGTCGCCGACACCTGGAACCAGCCGCTGCGGGGCAACTTCAACCAGCTGCGCGAGCTGAAGAAGAAGCACCCCGGTCTCAAGGTCATCTGGTCGTTCGGCGGCTGGACCTGGTCGAGCGGGTTCGGTGAGGCCGCCCGCAACCCCGCCGCGTTCGCGCAGTCCTGCTATGACCTGGTCGAGAACTCCAAGTGGGCCGACGTCTTCGACGGCATCGACATCGACTGGGAGTACCCGAACGCATGCGGCAACACCTGTGACACCAGCGGCCCGGAGGCGTTCAAGAACCTGATGGCGGCGCTGCGTTCGAAGTTCGGGAGCGGCTCACTGGTCACCGCCGCGATCACCGCCGACGGCACGGCCGGCGGCAAGATCGACGCGGCGAACTACGCGGGCGCGGCCCAGTACGTCGACTGGTACAACCCGATGACGTACGACTACTTCGGCGCCTGGGACGCGTCGGGACCGACGGCCCCGCACTCGCCGCTGAACTCCTACTCCGGCATCCCCAAGGCCGGTTACCACACCTCGGCGACCATCGACAAGCTCAAGGGCCTCGGCATCCCCGCCTCGAAGCTGCTCCTCGGCATCGGCTTCTACGGCCGCGGCTGGACCGGTGTCACGCAGTCGGCGCCGGGCGGCACGGCGACCGGTCCTGCGGCGGGTACGTACGAGCAGGGCATCGACGACTACAAGGTGCTGAAGTCCAAGTGCCCGGCGACGCGGACTGTGGGCGGCACGGCGTACGCCAAGTGCGGCAAGGACTGGTGGAGTTACGACACCCCCGCGACCATCGGGACGAAGATGACGTACAAGAACCAGCAGGGCCTTGGCGGCACCTTCTTCTGGGAGCTGAGCGGGGACACCTCGGGCGGTGAACTGATCAAGGCGATCAACTAGCCGAGACCAGCGGGGACTTGGGGCGGGGGACCACGAGCCTCCGCCCCAACCCGTCGGCCGTCGGTCGTCGCGGCCGTCAGTCGTCGCGGCCGTCAGTCGTCGCGGCGGGCCGGAGCCGGGGTCGGGTAGGCCGGATCCATCTCCGCGATGGCGCGCATCGAGCCGCCGAGGGCCTTCACCAGGAGTTCGCGCATGGTGTCGCGGGAGAGCTGGGACGGGCCGGCGATCCAGTCGAGCGTGGCGCCCTCGACGCTGCAGACCCAGGCGAACAGACCCATGCGGGCCAGCGGGGAGATGTCGGTGCGGCCGTAGGCCCCTTCGGCGATCGTCGCGACGATCGCCTCGCGCACCCCGTCCCGGATGGCGTGCACCTCGGCGTCGAAACCGACGCCGCCGCTGACGACCGTGCGATAGGCGGCCTGGTTGTGCTCGGCGTAGCGCAGATAGCTGTCCAGGGTGCGGTGGACGCGGTCCACCTGCTCCAGTTCGAGGCCGCTCGCCGCGTAGGTGACCAGGTCGGCGACGGAGTCCTGGATGATCGCCAGGTAGTAGCCGCGCTTGGACCGGAAGTAGTAGTAGATCAGCCCCTTGGCGACATGCGCCTGGCGGGCGATGTCGTCCATGGAGAGCGCGTCATAGGACGTGTCCGCGAACAGTTTCCGCCCGATGGAGATGAGTTCGGCGCGGCGCGCGACCGAACGCTCGGTGCCGCGAGCCCGCGGCCGGGCGGCTTCACGCTGATCACTGATATTCAAATTGCGACCCTGATCTCGGGCTGGCGGCGGAAACACCCGCAGTATGTCAGGTCAACTATGGATCAGGTCACAGTAGGCCGAGCTGCGTGACAAGCATCGCGATCACAGCGACGAGGGTCCAGCCCGCCATGTGTTCGAAGATGTTCGGACCGTCATCCTTGGGGCCGCCGGTCCGGGCGCGGGTGGCGGTGGCTGAGTGTGCGGTCATGGCGTCTCGCTGAACCTCGGATGTGCGGATGGACCCGGTCTCCCCCCACCGGTCTGTCCACCTTGCCACCCTCAGCGGCTTTTGCGGCCGAGAGCTTGGTCACAGAGAACGGCCCCCGACGGAATGCCGGGGGCCGTTGCCTGAGCGGCTCAGCGCACGCCCACCGCCGCGAGCGCCTCGCGCTGGCGCGGGGTCGGACAGGCGGGGAAGTACAGGTAGCAGACGCCGCCGGTACCGGAGACGACCTTGCCACTGGCGTTGTACCGCTTGGTCCTGAGCCAGATGTTCTCCCACTCGCGCCGCTTGTAGACGCGCCGCACCGCCGCATCGCTCGGCGAGGCCGGGTCGTTGGCGATCACATCGCCCTCGGCGGTGAAGCCGATCACCGTCATGAGGTGACCCGAGGTGCCGTAACCCGCGCCCGTGAGCTCCTCCTTGAGGAACGACTGGGACGTTATGGCCGGGATGCCGGCCGCGATCAGCGTCTCCAGTTCGGTGAGCGAGCCGAGCCGGGTGACCACGCCCTGGAGGTCCTTGAAGGTGGCCGCGTAGGCCGCGTTGAACGGCCAGTTGCCGCAGCCCGCGTACTGGTGGTCGTAGGTGTACCGGGCCGCGTGGCAGACCTGGGGGTCCGCGTACGACGGGTCGACCCATGCCAGCTGCTCCGCGGTGAGCCGGCCGCCCCAGTACTCGATGATCATCTGCGAGGAGGTGGGACTGCACCAGGCCTCGCCGCCGTTGTCGTACTCCGGGTACTGGCCCGAGTGGATCTCCTGCGAGTAGCGCGGGACGTCCAGCTCCCGGGCGAGGCCGGGCGTGGAGGCCGGGACGGTGAAGCGGTCGGGGACGTCCGAGCCCATCGCGCCCAGCCGCCACACGGTCGGTGTGTTCTTGGCGCCGGGCCTGCGGTACAGGGTCAGCCGCAGCCGGTACGACGCCAGGCGCAGCCCCGTCGACGGGTCGTCGATCGCGAAGGTGTCCGTCCAGATGGTGCTCTTGTCGTCGGTCTGGTCGTCGACCGAGGTCCGCTTGATGTCTCCGTCACCGGCGGCCCAGCGGCCCATCACGTACCAGGGGGTGGCCGTGCCGTCGGAGTACGTCCCCTGGAGTTCGATCTGGATCCAGGTGCCGGCCGGAGTGTGCGCGTTCCAGGAGGCGATCACCTCCGTCGAGGGCACGGTGAGCTTGTGGACCGGCGCGGTCCAGGTCGCGTACTCCCAGGTGGCGGTGGTCCCGGTGTGCGGGTCGGTGTAGGCGGTGGTGCCTGCGGGCGTGCCGATCACGACGCCGGGACGGCTGCCGGCGACGGCACGGGTGCCTTTCGCCATGCCGGCGCGCCAGTCGCTGTACGTGGTCCAGGCGTGGTTGTCGACCTGTCGGGCGGCTGCCTCGTCGGGCTCCGCGTCGGTCGCGTCGCCGAGGGCGGTCGCGGGGCCCGCGCTGCCGGCCACAGCGGCGGCGACCGCGGCGGCCAGAACGGTTCTGCGGGACGGCTGTTCGGCTCTGCTCATGGCTGGGAAGACCCCCAGGTGTCCGAGTCGGGGCGGGTCCAATGCACGGTAGTGCGCCAACTATGGATGAGGCGGCATGCTCCTGCCAGCACTTCCGCCCATGCCACGCCCACGAATATTGGTCTCGTCCACTGGCATGACCTGGGAGCCTGCGATTCCGACATCAGCAGCGGGCGCTCACTAGACTGGCCGCGCCCGCCCGTCCATCCGTATGCACGCCTCCAGGAACCGTCATCCACGACCTCGCCTTCCGGCTCCGCCGGCTGCCCCCGTCCTGCGGTCCGGTCCGACTGATCGGGGTCGACGGACACGCCGGCTCCGGAAAGTCCACGTTCGCCGGGCAGTTGGCCGACGCTCTCGGCGGTGTTCCTGTGCTGCACCTCGATGACATCGCCAGCCACGACGAGCTGTTCGACTGGACCGGCCGGCTCCTGCGCGAGGTGATCGCACCGCTCGACCGCGGTCGGACCGCGCACTACGCCCCCTACGACTGGCACGCCCGCCGCTTCGGACCGTCCCGCGCCCTGCCACCGGCGCCGGTGATCCTGCTGGAGGGCGTCGGAGCGGGCCGCCGCGCACTGAGGCCGCACCTGGCACGACTGCTGTGGATGGAACTGCCCCGCGAGGAGTCCTGGGCCCGCGGACGCTCCCGGGACGGGGCGCGGCAGCGGGAGTTCTGGGACGGCTGGGTCGCGGCGGAGCGACGGCATTTCGCCGAAGACCCCTCCCGGCCTTTCGCTGACCTTCTGGTGCGGCAGTGTCAGGAGGGATACGTGGTCACCAAAGGGCCTGCGGAGACCATCGGACCGGCCTGCGATGTCACACACGGTGACGACCCGGAGGCGATGTGTTGAACCTGTGAAGACCCACCGGTAGGAACTCGCCTGAGTCGCCCAACTCCGCTTGACCGAGGGGCCGTACAGGTCTTACGTTCTCAATGTGCGGCCGTTCGAGGTCGCCCGCAGTCGCGAAGCCCCCGGTTGTTCCCCCGTGATCGGGGGCTTCGTTCTGCCTTCACACGGATTTCCGGACGCCGTGAGGCACGATTTGCTCACCCTCGGTCACCATGCGTGGTGCGCCCCATCTGCTCCCACCTCGTCAAACGGCCTGTGCGGCACCCTACGGCGGGCGATGCTTCCGCAGGTACGATGCCCTCGGTGCGACCTACGGACGGCTGCTCTGCGCACTGTTGCAACTCCGGTCCGCGGCACAGCGGTTGGACGAAGGCGGCCACCGGGCGTCGGCCCGGTGGTGAAACCACGGGGGCACGGTTTGTGGGGGACGTGATGGATTTCGGCACGCAGGGCCCCGAGGCCCCGGCCGACCTCGCATGGGTGCGAGGTGTGGACGCCTACACGATGGGCGCCTATCCGCAGGCGGAGGAGGAGTTCCGGGCCGCGGTGCGGATCGATCCCGGGATGGCCGACGGCTGGCTCGGACTGCACGCACTGCGCGTCGACACGACGACCGCGCTGCTGCGGATGTACCGGCACCGCGAGCGCTTCGGAGAACAGCGCGCCCGGCACCGCCGCACCCTCAACTCCTGGTACTGGCTGGGCTGGTGGGTGCAGCCGGTCCTGGAGAGCCCGCGTGACCTGCTCCTCGCGCACGCCTCGCACTGGCTGGACGGCCGTCACGTCCCCGAACTGGACCGGGCCCTCGCGGGACTGCCGCCGGTGGACACCGACCACCAGGTCCGCTTCCTGCACGCGTGCCGCGCCTACCTCGTCAAGGACTGGGACCAACTGGTCCGGCACACCGAACCGCTGATCGACGACGCCATGCTCGGGATCGAGGCCGGTCTCTTCGGCGGCATGGCCCGGGTCCGTCTGGAGATGTACGGCCAGGCCGAACCGCTGCTCTCGGCGGCCCTGATGCGCTGCCGCAGCGAACAGCCCCAGCGCAAGGAACTGCGCTACTGGCTGGCCCGGGCCCACGAGGGAACCGGCCGGTCGGCGGCCGCGCTCCCCCTCTACCGGGCCGTGCACCGCGTCGACCCCGCCTTCATGGACACCTCGGCCCGGCTCGCCGCGATCGCCGAGGGCGACGGGTACGACGACCCCGCCGACCTCGCGGCGATCACGCTCACCGGTTTCGGGCAGGACGTGCTGGAAGGGCCCGACGGGATCGACCCGCTGTTCGGCATCGAGGGGAGGGAGCTGAAGCTCTCCGATCCGGAGCCTCCGCCCACCGGTCCGCTGCCGTCCATGACCGACCCGGCCGGACGTGAGCGCTCCAGTACACCGGCGGGGCCGCTGCCGGCCGGCCCCACCGACCCCGCCTTACTGGAGGAGGCGCTCACCGAACTCGAGCGCATGGTGGGTCTTGAGCCGGTGAAGCGCCAAGTCAAGGCTCTCTCCGCCCAGTTGAACATGGCCCGGCTGCGCACCGGACAGGGCCTTCCGGTCCAGCCGCCCAAACGTCACTTCGTCTTCTCCGGCCCCTCCGGCACCGGCAAGACCACGGTGGCCCGCATCCTGGGGCGCGTCTTCTACGCACTCGGGCTGCTCGGCGGTGACCATCTCGTGGAGGCGCAGCGGGCGGATCTGGTCGGGGAGTACCTGGGCCAGACGGCGGTGAAGGCGAACGAACTGATCGACTCCGCCCTCGGTGGCGTGCTCTTCGTCGACGAGGCGTACTCGCTCTCCAACTCCGGTTACGGCAAAGGGGATGCGTACGGCGACGAGGCGCTGCAGGTGCTGCTGAAGCGGGCCGAGGACAACCGGGATCACCTGGTCGTGATCCTGGCGGGCTACCCGGAGGGGATGGACCGGCTGCTGGCCGCGAACCCCGGACTGTCGTCGCGCTTCACGACCCGGGTGGACTTCCCCTCGTACCGTCCCCTCGAACTCACCTCCATCGGCGAGGTGTTGGCGGGCGAGAACGGCGACATCTGGGACGAGGAGGCGCTCGACGAGCTGCGGTCCATCGCCGGGCATGTGGTGGACCAGGGATGGATCGACGAGCTGGGCAACGGGCGGTTCCTGCGGACTCTGTACGAGAAGAGCTGCGCGTATCGGGATCTTCGGTTGTCGACGTATCCGGGGATGTTGAGCCGGGACGACTTGTCGACACTGCGGCTGCCGGATCTGATGCAGGCGTACGGGGAGGTCCTGTCGGGGCGGGGGCCGCAGGATCCGTCGGCGATGTAGTTCGTTGGCTGCAGGCCGGTGGGGCTTGTCGCGCAGTTCCCCGCGCCCCCAAAAGCAGTGGGTACAGCTAGGCATGCATTGACTGCACCCACCCCGGGGCGCGGGGAACTGCGCGATCAGCCCCCACTCGGCCGCAGCCGAAGAACTACGACGCCAACGCCTCCTCGCTGCTGCGCGGCTCAGTGACCCGCACCTCCGGCAGCTCCCGGTGCGCCGGATCCCGCACCTCGCCCACCAGCAGCTCCAGTACGTCCTCCAGCGCGACCAGCCCGAGCACCTTGCCCGAACCGTCCGCAACCTGAGCCAGGTGCGTAGCCGCCCGCCGCATCACCGTGAGGGCGTCGTCCAGCGGCAGGTCGGACCTGAGCTTGGTCATGGGGCGCCAGATCTGCTGGGGTACCGCCCGCTGCGAGTCCTCCAGATCCAGTACGTCCTTGACGTGCAGGTACCCCATGAACGCACCGTTCTCCGCGGCGATCGGGAAGCGGGAGTACCCGGTACGGCCGGTGAGTTCGATGATCTGGCCCGGGGTCACCGAGGGACGTACCGTCACCAGGGACTCGCGCTTGAGCAGGACGTCCGTGACCGGGCGGGAACCCAGCTCCAGCGCGTCCTCCAGGCGTTCCTGTTCCTCGGGGTCGAGCAGGCCCGCCTGGCCGGAGCTCTCCACCAGGCGGTTGAGCTGCTCGCTGGTGAACACCGCCTCGACCTCGTCCTTGGGCTCCACGTGGAAGAGCCGCAGGATGGCCCGGGCGCAGGCGCCGAGGGAGATGGTGATCGGCCTGCACAGCCGCGCGAAGGCCACCAGCCCGGGGCTGAGCCACAGCGAGACCTTCTCCGGCGCCGCCATCGCGAGGTTCTTCGGGACCATCTCGCCGATGACCAGGTGGAAGAAGACCACCGCGGCGAGGGCGATGACGTATCCGAGCGGGTGGATCATGCCGTGCGGCATATGGATCCACTCGAAGACCGGCTCCAGCAGCTGCGCGACCGTCGGTTCGGCGACCGCGCCGAGCGTCAGCGAGCACACCGTGATGCCGAACTGGGCCGCCGCCATCATCTGGGGGAGCCGCTCAAGGCCGTACAACACCTGTCGGGCACGCGCGGTGCCGAGCGGTTCGATCTGGCTGCGGCGCACGGAGACCAGCGCGAACTCGGCGCCGACGAAGAAGCCGTTGGCGAGCACGAGCAGCGCGGCGAAGAGGAGTTGGAGCACGCTCATCGGGCGGCCTCCATGACGTTCACCGCGGGGACCGTGCGGACCAGGCGGACCCGCTCGGCGCGGTAGTGCCCGACCTGGCGCACGGTGAGCCGCCAGCCGGGCAGTTCGGCCCGGTCGCCGACGGCGGGGATACGGCCGAGCAGGTCGGCGACCAGCCCGGCGACGGTCTCGTACGGCCCCTCGGGCACGTCGAGGCCTATGCGCTGGAGGATGTCGACCCGGCAGCTGCCGTCGGCGTCCCAGGCGAGGCGGCCGTCCTCCGGCGGGACGGCGGCGAGTTCGGGGACGTCCTGACCGTCGTGCTCGTCACGGACCTCACCGACGATCTCCTCGACGATGTCCTCCAGGGTGACGACGCCGGCCGTGCCGCCGTACTCGTCGACGACGACGGCGATGGGCTGCTCGCTGCGCAGCTGGGCGAGGAGGGGCTGGACCGGGAGCGTCTCGGGCACCAGCAGCGCCGGACGGGCGATCCGGCCGACGGGAGTGCGGAGACGGTCCTGGACCGGGACGGCCAGGGCGTCCTTGAGGTGGACCATGCCGACGATCTCGTCGATCTTCTCGCGGTAGACCGGGAAGCGGGACAGACCGGTGGCCCGGGTGAGGTTGACGACGTCCTCGGCGGTGGCCGAGGCCTGGAGCGAGCTGACCTTCACGCGCGGGGTCATGACGTGCTGCGCGGTGAGCTCGCCGAGCGACAGCGTGCGGACGAAGAGGTCCGCGGTGTCCTGCTCCAGGGCGCCGGCCTGGGCCGAGTGCCGGGCCAGGGAGACCAGCTCGCCGGGGGTGCGGGCGGAGGCCAGTTCCTCGGCGGGCTCGATGCCCAGCGCACGGACGAGGCGGTTGGCGACCGCGTTCAGGGCGGCGATCACCGGCCGGAAGAGCCGGGCGAAGGCGTGCTGCGGGCCGGCCACGAAGCGGGCGACCTGCATCGGCTTGGACACCGCCCAGTTCTTGGGCACGAGTTCGCCGATCACCATCTGCACGGCGGAGGCCAGCAGCATGCCCACGACGACGGCCACACCGGAGACCGCGCCCTCGGGGATGCCGATGGCCGTGAACGGCCCGTGCAGCAGTTCCGCGAGCGCCGGCTCGGCGAGCATGCCGACGACGAGGGAGGTGATGGTGATGCCGAGCTGGGTGCCGGAGAGCTGGAAGGACAGCTCCTTGAGCGACTCGGCGACCCGGCGGGCCCGTCGGTCGCCTTCCGCGGCGGCCCTCTCGGCCTCCGTGGCCTCGACGGTGACGAGGCCGAACTCGGCCGCCACGAAGAAGCCGTTGGCGAGAATCAACAGGAACGCCGCTCCTAGGAGCAGCAGCGGGATGGTCATGCCGCCGCCTCGATATGTCGGGAGGGGGCGGCGCAGGTACTACAGGACGATCCGTCCATCGCTGGAGGGAGTCACTCCTCGGGTAGCAGGAACAAGAAGCGGCGGAGGCGTCACGAAAACGCCTCCGCCAACAGATTAATCAAGACAAGGGCCTCTACGGCAGATCCCTCGGTGAACGAGACTCGACGAGCGCCCGCAAAGCACGTGCGTCGGCGATGGCGTGCTGCTTGGCGATGCCCGGCTGGATGCCGAGCGCCGGCAGACTGGTGCCGTCGCTGAGGTCGAGGAACACCCACGGATCGCCGGGCCGGAGGTTCACCTGGATGATCTCGGCCCACTCCAGGTGCCGCCGGCCGGCGATGTTCTGGACGGTGACACCGGACTCGTCGGCAACGACCTTCACCCTGGCCAGCATGAACAACACACCGGCGAGCAGCGCCCCGGTGAAGATGAAGCTCAGGCGCTCCCCCGGGCCGAGCTGCTCAAGGAGCAGCGCGATCACCGTGATCACCACGAAGATCGCGACACCCGCGCCGAGCAGCACGACACGGGTGCGGCCCGGCCGGAACGTGACGGGGAGAGCGGGCGGCTCGGAAGACATCTGCGGTACGCCCCTCAGAGCCGGCAGGCGTGGATGGCCGTCGTCAGGATGGCCCGCGCGCCGATGTCGTACAGGTCGTCCATGATGCGCTGCGCCTCCTTGGCCGGGACCATCGCGCGGACGGCGACCCAGCCCTCGTTGTGCAGCGGGGAGACGGTCGGGGACTCCAGACCCGGCGTGAGCGCGACGGCCTTCTCCAGCTGCTCGACGCGACAGTCGTAATCCATCATCACGTACGTCCGGGCTACGAGGACGCCCTGAAGGCGGCGCAGGAACTGCTGCACCTTGGGCTCTTCCGTCTCGGCGCCGGTGCGGCGGATCACGATGGCCTCGGACTTCATGATGGGCTCGCCGAAGACCTCCAGGCCCGCGTTGCGCAGGCTGGTGCCGGTCTCGACGACGTCCGCGATGACCTCGGCGACACCGAGCTCGATGGCGGTCTCGACGGCGCCGTCGAGGTGGACGACGGAGGCGTCGATGCCGCTGTCGGCGAGGTGCCCCGCGACGATCCCCTCGTAGGAGGTGGCGACCGTCTTGCCCTTGAGGTCCTCGATGCCGTTCGCGGTGCCCGGCTTGGACGCGAACCGGAAGGTGGAACGGGCGAAACCGAGCGGGAGGATCTCCTCGGCGTTGGCGCCGGAGTCGATCAGCAGGTCGCGACCGGTGACGCCGATGTCGAGGCGGCCGGAGGAGACGTAGATCGCGATGTCACGGGGGCGGAGGTAGAAGAACTCCACCTCGTTGACCGGGTCGACGATCCGCAGTTCCTTGGACTCCCGGCGCTGCTGGTAGCCGGCCTCATGCAGCATGTCCGCCGCAGGGCCTGAGAGGGAACCCTTGTTGGGGACGGCGATGCGCAGCATGAGGTCGGCTTCCTTTGCGTGATGGGGTGTTGGCTGAACGGGTGGCTCTACAGGTGGGCGTAGACGTCGTCGAGGGAGATCCCCCGCGCGACCATCATCACCTGGACGTGGTACAGCAGCTGCGAGATCTCCTCGGCGGCCGCCTCCTTGCCCTCGTACTCGGCGGCCATCCAGACCTCGGCGGCCTCTTCGACGACCTTCTTGCCGATGGCATGGACGCCCTTGCCGACCAGTTCTGCGGTGCGGGAGGTGGCGGGGTCGCCGGTGGCGGCCTTCTGCTGGAGCTCGGTGAAGAGCTCCTCGAACGTCTTATTGGACATGGTGAGACACACCTTATGGCAATTAACAGCGTCTCTATCGCCACGGTTCAGATACTGAGCGGAGGGTGGCCGCCGTGGCCACCGCGGCGGTCACCGCCTCGTGTCCCTTGTCCTCGTTGGAGCCCTCGATGCCCGCGCGGTCCAGGGCCTGCTCCTCGGTGTCGCAGGTGAGGACGCCGAAGCCGACCGGGACGCCGGTGTCCACGGAGACCTGGGTGAGGCCCTGGGTGACGCCCTGGCACACGTACTCGAAGTGCGGGGTGCCGCCGCGGATCACGACGCCGAGGGCGACGATCGCGTCGTAGCCGCGGCCCGCGAGGACCTTGGCGACGACCGGGAGCTCCCAGCTGCCGGGGACCCTGAGCAGGGTCGGCTCGTCGATCCCCAGGTCGTGCAGGGCGCGCAGGGCGCCGTCCACCAGACCGTCCATCACCTTCTCGTGCCACTGTGCCGCGATGACGGCGACCCGCAGGTCGCCCACGTTGCGTACGGACAGCTCCGGTGCACCCTTGCCGCTCACGTTCTCGAACTCTCCTCGAAGTGCTTACTGGTTGCTGCAGGTGGACACCGGTGCGGTGTCCAGCCAGGGCAGGTCGTGGCCCATCCGGTCCCGCTTGGTGCGCAGGTAGCGGAGGTTGTGCTCGCCCGCCTGTACGGGCATCGGCTCCCGGCCGGTGACCTTGAGGCCGTGCCTCAGGAGGGCGTCGGACTTGTCGGGGTTGTTGGTCATCAGGCGCAGGCTGTGGACTCCGAGGTCCTCAAGGATCTGCGCGCCCGCGCCGTAGTCCCGGGCGTCGGCGGGCAGGCCGAGTTCCAGGTTGGCGTCGAGGGTGTCGTGGCCCTGTTCCTGGAGCTCGTAGGCCCGCAGCTTGGACAGCAGGCCGATGCCGCGTCCCTCGTGGCCGCGCAGGTAGACCACCACTCCCCTGCCCTCGGCCTGGATGCGCTCCAGGGAGGTGTCCAGCTGGGGGCCGCAGTCGCAGCGCAGGGAGCCGAAGATGTCGCCGGTGAGGCACTCGGAGTGGACGCGGACCAGGACGTCCTCGCCGTCGCCGATCTCGCCGTGCACCAGGGCGACGTGCTCGACGCCGTCGACGGTGGAGCGGTAGCCGTACGCCGTGAAGGTGCCGTGGGCGGTGGGCAGCCGGGTCTCGGCCTCGCGGCGAACTGTGGGCTCGGCGGCCTGGCGGTAGGCGATCAGGTCCTCGATGGAGATGATCGTCAGACCGTGCTTGCGGGCGAAGGGGATCAGTTCCGGGAGGCGGAGCATCCGGCCGTCCTCGCCGGCGATCTCGACGATCGCGCCGGCCGGGCGCAGTCCCGCGAGGCGGGCGAGGTCGACGGCGGCCTCGGTGTGGCCGTTGCGGACGAGCACGCCGCCGGACTTGGCGCGCAGCGGGAAGATGTGGCCGGGCCGGACGAAGTCGGTGTGATCGGCGTCGCCGCTCGCGAGCAGTTGAAGCGTGGTCGCGCGGTCTGAGGCCGAAATCCCTGTTGTCACACCGTGAGCGCCCGATGCGTCAACGGAGACTGTGAACGCGGTTTTCATCGACTCGGTGTTGTCGTCGACCATCTGCGGCAGCTTGAGCCGGTCCAGTTCGTCGCCCTCCATGGGGGCGCAGATCAGGCCGCGGCACTCGCTCATCATGAAGGCGACGATCTCGGGGGTGACCTTCTCGGCGGCGACGACGAGGTCGCCCTCGTTCTCGCGGTCCTCGTCGTCGACGACCACGATGGGGCGGCCGGCCGCGATGTCGGCGACGGCCTGCTCGACGGGGTCCAGCGCGAAGTCCTCGAACCCGTCGGTGCTGTACAGAATGGGTGGGATCGAAGGGGTGGCGCGAAGCGCCTCGGTTGGGGTGGTGGTGGGAGACGGGCGGGCGGTCATGCCGGCGCTCCTTCCATGACGGGCCGCGCGGACTCGCGGGAGCGCAGCCACCAGTCGCGCATGCCCCACAGGACGAGCGCGCCGTAGATGACGTAGACGAAGCCGGAGAAGGCATAGCCGTTGGCGAAGTTCAGCGGGACGCCGACGAGGTCGACGAGGAGCCAGGCGAACCAGAACTCGACCATGCCGCGGGCCTGGGCGTACATGGCGACGACGGTGCCGACGAAGATGTAGGCGTCGGGCCAGGGGTCCCAGGACAGGGTCGGGTAGGCCTTGAAGAGCAGGGCGACCGCTACGGTGCCCACGGCTGCGGCGCCGACGAGGGCACCGCGCTCACGCCAGGAGGCGAACCGGGGGGTGATGTGCCCGTCCCCGCCGTCTTCGGCGCGGCCCTTGTTGCGGTTCCACTGCCACCAGCCGTACAGGGCGACGACCATGACGACGGCCTGCTTGCCGGCGCTGCCGGTGAGGTGCCCGTAGAAGGCGCCGAAGAGGATGAGGCCGGAGGCGAACTGCACCGGCCAGCTCCACAGGTTTCGTCGCCAGCCGAGGGCGAGGGCGATGAGGCCGAGGATGTTGCCGATCATGTCCGACCAGAGGATGTGCTGGCCGAAGAGCGTGAAGGCCTCGGTGTTGAGGGAGTTCACTTCCCCGCCCCCTGACTGCTCGCGAGCAGGCGCTCGACGTACTTGGCCACGACGTCGACCTCCAGGTTGACCGGGGCACCGGGCTGCTTGAGGCCGAGCGTGGTCAGGGCGAGGGTGGTCGGGATCAGGCTGACGGTGAAGTAGTCGGGCCCCGCGTCCACGACGGTGAGGCTGATGCCGTCGACCGTGATGGAGCCCTTCTCGACGACGTATCGCGCGAGGTCCGCGGGCAGGGAGATCTTGATGATCTCCCAGTTCTCGGAGGGCTTGCGCTCCAGGACCTCGCCGGTGCCGTCCACATGTCCCTGGACGATGTGCCCGCCGAGGCGTGCGCCCACGGCGGTGGGGCGCTCCAGGTTGACCCGCGAACCGACGCCCAGGGCACCGAGGCTGGAGCGGTCGAGGGTCTCGGCCATGACGTCGGCGGTGAACTCGTCGCCCTCGTGGTCGACGACGGTGAGGCAGACGCCGTTGACGGCGATGGAGTCTCCGTGTTTCGCGCCCTCGGTGACGACGGGGCCGCGCAGTCGGAAGCGACAGGCGTCGCCGAGGTTCTCGACGGCGGTGATCTCGCCCAACTCTTCGACGATTCCGGTGAACACTTCCCGGGTCCTCCCTGCCTCATTCGGGCACGGACTCCGGGGCTGTCGATGACGACAGAAATGACGAGCAGGGACACCGGGGGCGACGCCGGACGGGGCCCACCCTGAAAGGGCGAACCCTGATACGGCGGCGCGCATACAGGTATGCCCGCCCGCCGCGCACTGCCTCCCATCCGGACTTTAACCGTCGGTCCAGGAATTTCACCTGGTCAACCGGCCGCTGGAAGCGGTCGGGTCGCGGACTGTAACCGCCGGTTCGGACTTTCACCGACCCCGGAGTGCGCTGCTTCTGGTACAGAGTCAGTCTGCCACGCCCGATCGACGTCCATACGGGCGAACGGTGTGCAGTGGCTCACAACCCCCTCACCCCCACCCCTTGACCTAATGGTCTAGTCCTTTTTAGGGTCGCCGTGCGTGGACACCCGTAGAGACGGGCCCGGCGGCGGTGACGACGGCCCTTGCCCGCCGCCGGGTCTCCCTTCTGGCAGGGTGACCCGCATGACGACCGCGATCGCTGACGAGTTCGAGAGCCATCGCCCCCGGCTGTTCGGTCTGGCATACCGGATGCTCGGTTCCGCCGACGAGGCCGAGGACACCGTTCAGGACGCGTATCTGCGCTTCAGCGGGACCGACCGCGCGGGCATCGAGCATCCCGGGGCCTGGCTCGCCAAGGTCGTCACCAACCTCTGCCTCAACCGGCTGACCTCGGCGCGGTCCCGGCGCGAGCAGTACGTCGGGACCTGGCTGCCGGAGCCGGTCGTCAGCTCCGACGGAACGCTCGGCCCACTGGAATCCGCCGAGCAGCGGGACGCCGTGTCCATGGCGGTGCTGGTGCTCCTGGAGCGGCTGACACCGACCGAGAGGGCCGTGTACGTGCTGCGGGAGGCCTTCGCCTACGGCTACCGGGAGATCGCCGGGGTGCTGGACCTGAGCGAGGCCAACTGCCGTCAGCTGCACCGGCGGGCGGCCCGGCGGGTGGGCGAGCCGGGGTCACGGTTCGTGCCCGCGCCCGAGCAGCAGGAGGAGTTGGTGGCGTCCTTCGTCACGGCGGCCCGGGACGGGGATCTCGCCGGGCTGGAGAAACTGCTCGCGGACGACGCGACCTGGTGGAGCGACGGCGGCGGCAGGGTGAGCGCGGCCCGGCGACCGGTGGAGGGACGCGAGAAGGTCATCCGGTTCCTGCTGGGTTCCCTGGAGAAATGGGGCGCGGCGCTGCGATTCGCGTCGGTGGAGGTCAACGGCGGAAGTGGTCTCGCGGCCTGGGAAGGCGAGGCGCTGGCCCTGGTGATCACGTTCGAGGTGCGCGACGGCGTGATCGGCGGGGTCCGGGCCGTGCTGAACCCGGACAAGCTGGAGTTCGCGGGCCGACAGCTGGCCCGCCGCTAGGCGGTTGTCACATTCCGCGAGGGCTACTCGGTCTGTGCTGTCGGAGGGCGCTCCGCTCGGGAACGTCCGGCGTCCTGAGGGGATGGACAGCATGACCACGATCCTGGTGACCGGTGGAACCGGAACGCTCGGGCGACTCGTCACCGAGCGGCTGCGGGCGGACGGGCACGGGGTGCGCGTGCTGAGCCGGCACAGTCCGGAGTACGGCGTCGACCTGCGTGAGGGTGGGTCGGCGTTGGATGCGGCTGTCGCCGGGGTGGGGACGATCGTGCACTGTGCGACGACGCAGCGGGGTGGCGACGAGCGATCGGCTCGGAACCTGCTCGACGCGGCGCGGCGGGCGGGGGTGCCGCATCTCGTGTACATCTCGATCGTGGGGGTCGATCGGGTGCCGTTCCCGTATTACCGGACCAAGCTCGATGTGGAGCGGATGATCGAGGAGTCGGGGCTCGGGTGGACGATCCTGCGGACGACCCAGCTCCACGATCTGCTCGTGATGTTGTTCCGTGGGCTGGCCAAGCTGCCGGTGGTGTTCGTTCCCGCGGGCGTGCGGGACCAGCCCATCGAGGTGGCCGAAGTCGCGGGACGGCTGGCCGAGTTGGCGGTGGGGGCGCCCGCAGGGCGGGTCGAGGACATGGGCGGTCCGGAGGTTCGTACGTTCGCGGATCTGGCCCGTTCGTATCTGCGGGCCGCCGGGCGCAAGCGGCCTGTGGTGGGTGTGCGGTTGTTCGGGAAGGCGTATCGGGAGTTCCGGGCCGGTGGGCATCTCGCGCCTGAACAGGCTGTGGGGAAGGGGACGTTCGAGGGTTACCTGCGGGCCGGACGGGGTGCGAACAAGTCGTCCTGAGCTCTGTCGCGTGCCGTCAGCAGGGCTCCTCGCAGGACCGCCTCTCCGCCCAGGGTGCTCGCTCTCACTTCCGTGGACAGAGGTGACATGCGGCGGACCCTGCTCTCCACTCGTACGGCGAGGTCCGTCCCGCCCGCCTGACCGACCTCGCCGGCCAGGACCAGGCAGCCCGGGTCGAGGACGGCGACGACCGACGCGACTCCTACGGCGAGGCGATCGGCGAGGGCGTCGAGGAACTCCGCCGAGGCCCTCGCCACCGCCTCCCGCACCACGCGCGCGGCCGGTGGCTCGTACCCGTCGTCCTCGACCACCAGTCCATGCTGCTCCGCAAGCTCCACGATCGCCGCCGAGCCCGCCAAGGAGTGGAAGCCTCCTTCGCAGTCCACGGCCGACGGCAGTCCCCCCGTCCCCGGTACCGGCAGGAAGCCGATCTCGCCCGTGCCGCCGGAGGCACCTCGGCGCAGGGCGCCGTCCAGGACCACCGCCGCGCCGGTGCCGTGGCCCAGCCACAGCAGGACGAAGGTGTCCCGGTCGCGGGCCACGCCGTCGCGCTGTTCGGCCAGCGCCGCGAGGTTGGTCTCGTTCTCGACGTGGACGCGGGTCTCGGGGAGCCGTTCCTGCAGTGCCAGCACCAGTCGCCGGTGCCATTCGGGCAGGCCGCCGGAGTCGCGGAGTTCGCCGGTGGCCGGGTCGATCAGACCGGGGGCGCCGATGCCGACGGTGTGGAGTTCCGGCGCCCCGGCCTCCTTCGCCGCCCGTTCGACCAGCGCGACCGCCTGCTCGACCGCGGGCCCGGTCCCGGTGTCCCCGCCGATCGGCACCGACGCCTCGGTCAGCACCCGCCCCAGCAGGTCGGAGACGACGACGGAGACGCCCTCGGTGCGGACGTCGAGGGCCGCGAGGTGGGCCCGGTCGGCGACGATGCCGTAGAGCTTCGCGTTCGGGCCCCGGCGCTGCTCCCCCGACTCCCCGACCACGTCGATCAGTCCGGCGGCGGCGAGGCGCTCGACGAGGTCGGCGACGGTCGGCCGGGACAGTCCGGTGAGCTCTTTCAACTGCCCTGCCGTCAGCGGGCCTTCCTGCTGGAGCAGACGCAGGGCGAGCCGGTCGTTGATGGCCCGGGCGGTGCTCGGGGATGCGGGCATGCCGGGAATCCTCTCAGATCCGCGGAGCCGAATACACGCTATCTATCAGGCAGGGTGCCTGATAGTTTACGGCGGCGTACGGGAGCGGCGAGGATCCGGGGAGGGGCCCGACAATGAGCGATGTGGTTCAGGCGTCGGCGGAGGTACGGCGGGCCCGGTACGCCGTGGCCGCCGTGTTCGCCGTGCACGGGGCCGTGACCGGCTCGTTCGCCACGCGGGTGCCGTGGATCCAGGACCACTCCTCGGTGAGCGCCGGTCAGCTGGGACTCGCGCTGGCGTTCCCCGCGCTCGGCGCGTCCGTGGCCATGCCGCTGGCCGGCAGTGTCAGCCACCGCTTCGGCGCCCGGAACGCCCTGCGCGGTCTGATCACCCTGTGGACGCTGGCCCTGGTGCTGCCCTCCCTCGCCCCGAACCTCCTCACGCTCTGCCTGGCCCTCTTCGTCTACGGCGCGACCGCCGGCATGGCGGACGTGGCGATGAACGCGCTCGGTGTCGAGATCGAGAACCGTCTGGGCCGCTCGATCATGTCCGGGCTGCACGGCATGTGGAGCGCGGGCGCCCTGATCGGCTCGGCGGCCGGCACCCTCGCCGCACATCTGGGCTCGGACGCCCGCCTGCACCATGTGCTGGCGTCGGCCGCCCTCACCCTGCTCGGCCTGCTGTTCTGCCGCTGGGTGCTGGACCTGCAGCCCGCCGAGGACGAGGAGCCGCCGCCCCGGTTCGCGCTGCCGCCGAAGTCGGCGCTGCTCATCGGCGCGGTCGGGTTCTGCGCCGTGTTCGCAGAGGGCGCGAGCCTGGACTGGTCGGCGGTTTATCTGCGGGACCAGCTGGAGACCTCGGCCGGGCTCGCGGCCGCGTGCACCACCGGTTTCACCTTCACCATGGCGGTCGCACGGCTCGCCGGCGACCGGGTCGTGGACCGCTTCGGTTCGGTGCGTACGGTCCGGGCGAGCGGGGTGCTGGCCGTGCTCGGCGGGCTGCTCATCGTCTTCGCGGACCATCCGGCCGTGGCGATGGGCGGGTTCGCGCTGATGGGCCTCGGTATCGCGGTGGTCGTGCCGCTGTGCTTCGCCGCCGCGGGCCGCAGCGGGTCCAATCCCAGTCTGGCGATCGCCGGAGTCGCGACGATCACCTACACCTCGGGCCTGATCGCCCCGAGCGCGATCGGGACACTGGCCCAGGCCACCAGCCTCATGGTGTCGTTCATGCTGGTGACCGTGCTGGCCTGCGGAATCATGGCCTTCGCGGGCGTGCTGCGGGCCGGCGACCGCGACCGGCCGAAGGTCGGCCGCCCGGCCACGGCGGTTCCCGACCCGCGCCCCTGAAGCCGTAATCCTTGCCTACGACCTGACCCTACGACGAGGCCAGCTCGTAGGCGTACGACGGGCTGAACGTGCCCGGTGAGCCCTTGCAGCCGTCCGACTCCCCCGGCAGCTTCACCCAGAGGTAGCCGTCGATCCTCGACTCCCCGGTGTTCAGGGTCGGGGCCCGGCCGATCTTGCGGCCGGCCGGGTCGCACCACTCACCGTCGGACGGGGCGCCGTTGCCGTTGCGGCTGGTGTCGATGACGGCGCCCAGACTCGACGGTCCACCCAGGGCGGCGAGGACCTGACGGTCGTAGGCGATCTCGGCGGACGTCGTGTGGAAATTGGACACGTTGCTGAAGATCCCGTCGGAGGAGGCGGCCGAGGCGGCGCCCGCCTGCTTCAGCAGGGCCGCCTGCTTGGCCGCCGGGTGCCAACCGGAGTGGCCGGCGTCGTAGTAGACACGTGCGTTCGCGTTCGCGGACTTCAGGACGCGGCCGGCGCGGGCCAGCGAGGCGAAGCGGTCGGCACGGCCGCCGTCGGAGAGACAGTCGGACTGGGCGATCGAGTCCGGCTCCAGGACGACCACGACCTCGCCGGAGCCGAGCCCCGCCGCGAACCTGTCGATCCAGGAGTCGTACGCCCCGAGGTCCGGCGCACCGCCCTGGGAGGCGCCGCCGCAGTCCCGGTCCGGGATCGCGTACGCCACGACTACCGGGACCCGACCCTGCCCGGCACCGCCCGAGGTGACCGCGCGGACCCGGGAGGTGATGGTCGCCGGGGTGTAGTCGGCGAACCAGACCGCGGCCGGCCGGTCGGCGATCCGGGACTCTATGACGTCGGTGCGCCAGTCGCGCGGGTTGTCCTGCACCCAGTCGAGCACCTGGGAGGAGGGGTGGCGGTAGAGGCGGGTGGAGGTGGCGGGGCGGGCCTTCGTGGAGCTGGGGCTCGCCTTCTTGGGAGACGGGGACGCGCTCACCTTCGTCGAAGGCGAGGCAGAGGCCGAGGCAGCGGCCGACCCGGGCGCCGACGGCACGGCGGGCAACGGCCGCGCGCTCGGGGAGTCGCCGACGAGCCCCGGCCGCGCCTCGTCGGAGGCGTCACGGTCGTCGAGAGCGGAGAGCATCCCGGTCGCGGTGCCGACGGCGACCACCAGTGAGGCCACCGCGACCATCGCACCGCGGCCCACGGCACGCCTGCGTGCGGCGCGGCGCGCGGCCAGCCGCTGGGCACGTAAGCCTGACACCCTGTCGCTCCCCCCCTCGCGCGGCGGGCGCGTTCCCCCGTTCCGGGGAAGCGCCGGGCCCGCCGGTACCCCGGCCAGCCTAGGACTGGGACCCTGCCGCTATGGCGCAATTGGAACAGTTCACCACTCCCCTCGACACGGTCGTCTCCCGTATGCGCGCCCTCGACGAGGACCTGCCGGAGCGGGACGGCGTAGCGGTCTTCAACCGCGTCTACCTCGCCGTCACCGAAGCGGTCGACCGCTGTGTCGACGGCGGTCGGTTCGCGGACGCACGGGCCGCGATCACGCTGGACGTGCGGTTCGCGGAGCGCTACTTGGCGGCGGTGGACGCGGTGTCGCGCGAGCGCCGCCCGCCGGCCTGCTGGCGACCGCTGTTCCAGTTCCGTCGCCATCCCGGCGTACGACCGCTGCAGTTCGCGCTCGCGGGCATCAACGCGCACATCGGGCACGACCTGGCGCTCGCCGTCGTGGACACCTGTCGTAGCCTCGACTGCGAACCCGTCGACGTGGAGGACGAGTTCGACCGCGTGGGCGATCTCCTCGTCTCGCTGGAGGAGCGCATCCGCGAAGATCTGATGCCGGGCCCCGACCTCCTCCAGATCGCCGACCCGCTCACCCATCTGCTCGGCTCCTGGAGCCTGGACCGTGCCCGGGACGCCACCTGGACCGCGGCGCGGGCGCTGTGGGCGCTGCGCGGACTGCCCGACGTGGCCGGGGAGTTCACCGAGCGCCTGGACACGGCGGTGGGGTTCGCGGGGCGCATGCTGCTCACCCCGCTGCCGGACTGACCGCTCAGTCCTCCGGCAGCTCGACCGGCGCGATCTCCTCGTACACGTCACCCGGACCCGGGTTGGTCGCGTCGGTCTCGCCGCCGAAGTGGTGCATGACGCCCCAGACCGCGTTCAGCGCGGTCTGGATCGCACCCTCGGCCCAGCCCGCTGTCCAGGAGATGTCGTCGCCGGCCAGGAAGATGCCCCGCTTGTCCTCGGGCAGCGCGTCCTGCATGAAGTGGGTGAACAGGCGCCGCTGGTAGCGGTAGTGGCCGGGCAGGTTGGCCTTGAACGCGCCCATGAAGTAGGGCTCGTTCTCCCAGGAGACGGTCACCGGGTTGCCGATGACGTGCTTCCTGATGTCGACCTTGGGATAGATCTCGCCGAGCGACTTCAGCATGACCTCCATCCGCTCGTTCGCGGACAGCGGGAGCCACTTCAGACTGTCGTCGCACCAGGTGTAGGAGAGGCAGATGACGGCGGGCTTGTCCGGGCCGTCGTCGAGGAGATAAGTGCCGCGGGTCATACGGTCGGTGAGGGTCATCGACATGATGTCCCGGCCCGTCTCCTCGTCTTTGTCGAGCCAGAACGGCCGGTCGACCGGCACGAACAGCTTGGACGACTCCATGTAGTGCGTGCGCTCGATCGCCGTCCAGTGGTCGATCGGGAAGAGCGAGTCGTCGCAGGCGATCTTCGACAGCAGCATCCAGGACTGGGCGGTGAAGACGGCCGCCTGGTAGGTGCGGATGTCTCCGGCGGCATCCGTCACGGTGATCCGGTTGCCCGCGGTGCGGTGCAGCCGGGTGACCGCCGGCCGGGGCTCGCCGTTGACGTGCAGGGCCTTCAGGGACGTCCCGTACGCCCAGTGCACGATCTTCTCCGGCTCGCGCTCCCAGAGCCTGAGCGGCAGTTGCTGGGAGCCGCCCACGATCCCGCGGTGATGGTCGTCGGCCTCGGTGTAGACGACCCGCAGGATCTCCAGGATGGAGTTCGGGAAGTCCGTGTCCCATCCTCCTGTGCCGAAGCCGACCTGGCCGAAGATCTCGCGGTGCCTGAAGGACCTGAACGCCTCGGAATCGCACAGGAAGCCGTAGAAGGTCTGGTTGTCGAGCTGCTCGACGAGCCGGGCCCAGATCTCCCGGATGCGCGGCACGTCCCGCTCACGCAGGGCGCGGTTCATGTCGGTGAAGTCCGCGCCCTCTTCGAGGCACTTGCTCCAGGCTTCGGCGACATCGCGGTAGACCTGCGGGAGGTCGGCGATCGTCTCGGCGTAGTGGGACTCGCCCTTGAGGTCGACGACCGTCGAAGGGGTGGCTTCCGCAAGGGGGTTGGGGAAGGCGCGGGTCTCCAGGCCGACGAGGTCGATGTAGTGCTGGAGTGCGGTGGAGGAGGGCGGGAAGCGCATCGCGCCCATCTCCGCGGTCAGCGAGGGGTCGCACCCGTCGAAACCCACCGTGCGCAGCCGTCCACCGATCCGGTCGGCCTCGTACACGACCGGCTTGAGGCCCATCTTCATCAGCTCGTACGCGGTCACGATGCCGGACAGACCGCCGCCGATCACCGCGACCTCGGTGCCGTGCTCGGTGGCCGGTATCTGGCCGAGGCCCGCCGGGTGGGCGAGGAAGTCGTCGTAGGCGTAGGGGAAGTCCGGCCCGAACATGGTGATCGGCGGCTGGTGCTCGTCTGCGTGCTCGACGGCGTTGGGCACGGTGGACGTCATGGGGTGCGGGCTCCTTGAAGCAATGAGGGTGGTTCAGATTGAAGCCATGAGGGTGGTTCAGATTGAAGCCATGAGTGAGGTTCAGACGAGGGACCCGTAGAGACCGGGGCGGCGGTCCTTGAGATACGGGTTCGCCTCGCGGGAGGCGGCGAGGAAGGCGGGGTCGGCGTCGGCGAACACGAGTTCCTCACCGCGTCCGGCGCGGGCGCGGGCCACCCCGTCGGGGCCGGCCAGCGTGGAGAGCCCGACGAAGTCGAACTCCCCTTCCTGGCCGACCCGGTTGACGTAGGCGACGTACATCTGGCTCTCCCAGGCCCGCACCGGCACCAGGGACTCGGCGACGAACTGGAACGGGTGCATCTGGGCCGTCGGTACGACCAGCAGGTCCGTTCCGGCGAGCGCGTGGGCGCGGACGTTCTCCGGGAACTCGACGTCGTAGCAGATCATGAGGCCGACGGTCAGTCCGCCCAACTCGGCCTGGACGACCGGCTGTTCGCCCGGAGTGAAGTGGTCGCGCTCGAAGCAGCCGAAGAGGTGGGTCTTGCGGTAGCCGGCGAGGCGGGCGCCGTCGGCGGAGATCAGCTGGACCGCGTTGTGCACGCTCCCGCCGACGCGCTCGGGGTATCCGTACGCGATCGCCAGCCCGTGCCGTTCGGCGATCTCGGCGACCGCGTCCGCGGAGTCGCCGTCAGCGGGTTCGGCGAGGCGGGCGATGTCGTCGCCGATCGCGTAGCCGGTGAGGAACATCTCCGGCGCGGCCAGCAGCGCGGCACCCGCGGCGGCGGCCCGGCCCGCGGCCTCGTCGAGGACCTTGAGGTTCCCCTCGACGGACCCCGGGCGGCCGGAGCTCTGGAGCAGGGCGGTGCGCATGCGTGATCCTCACCGGGACGGAAGGTGGTTGTGGGGGCCACGTGGAAGGGCCATGTAGACGGTACGGGGGGCTCACCGGCGCGGACAAGGAGAAGCCGTTGCGCGCCGGTGAGCGGTTTGTTGCGTGTGGGGGCGGTCCCCCGGCGATTCATTGCGCACGCCCGCTCCCCCGGCCCAGCACCACCGCCGTCACCAGGTACGGCACGGACAGGATCACGAAGACCGTGCTGTGCGCCATCGACGTACCGAGCAGCGTGTACACCCCGAACACGGCGACCGTGACCAGTTCCGTGCCGAGGCTCGCCACCGAGGTCAGCGTGGCCCGGCGGGCGTCGTCGATGCGGTGCTGGAGGCGGACGTCGGCGAGTACCTCGGCCAGTTGGAAGCCGGCGAAGGCTAGGCCCACGAGGAAGATGCCGGCCGGAGTGCGGACCCCGGCTCCGACGGCAAGGGCGAGCGCGGCGCCAGCGATCAGGGCGGCGAGGCCCCGGGTGCCGAGGCGTTCGGCGGGCCCGGCGAACAGACTGCCGACGGTGACGGTCGCCCAGATCAGCAGCACCAGGTAGGGCACGGTCGTCTCGGCCACACCGAGGTCGCGGATGAGCAGCGAGGTGTACTCGTCGAGCGCGCCCCAGACGGCGGCCACGGCGGGGACGAGCAGCAGGGCGCCGCGTACGGCCCGGTCCCCGCGGGCTTCGGCGACGCCTGCCCGCAGGATCGCGGACCACCTCCCGCTCTCCTTCCCCGGCGGCACGCGGTGCTCGGGGAGCCGGGTGGCCGTCACCGCGGCCAGCAGCGAAGCCAGCACGCTCGCCGCGCCCACGGCCTCGTAGCCGCCCCGTGCGAGGACGGGTCCGGCGAGAGCCATCGCGACGACCGTGGCCAGCAGTCTGGCGGCCCGGGTCCGGCCCATCACGCGCGCGTACCGGTCGGCGGCGCCGAGCCGTTCCAGTTCGTCGTAGACCAGCGCCTCCAGGGCGCCGGAGCCGAGCGCTCCGCCGACGCCCCACAGGACGAAACCGGCCGCGAAGGCCCCGTACGACGGGACGAGCACCCACAGGGCGAAGCCGCAGGCCGTCAGCAGCGGGCCGATCCACAGCAGCAGGCGGCGCGAGACCGCGTCGGCCCAGGCGCCCGAGGGCACCTCCAGCGCCACGGCGGTGACCGACCACAGGGCGAACAGCGAGGAGATCTGCCAGAGCGACATGCCGGTGTCCGCGAACAGCAACGCGTACACCGGGTAGAGCAGGACGAGGTCGTCGAGGAACGCGTAGCCGTACAGCGTGGTCGTCAGCCGGCGGAGGCCGGTCGCGGGCGCACGTGGGGGTGAGAGTGTCATGAGGCCTTCCCGGAAGGGCGGTTCGGACGTCGTCGGTACGGCGTCCGAGGCGGCCCTCGGGAGGCACGGCTGGTGGATCAATGTCGCCAGGTCATGACACCGATGCTAGACAGTCCCGGGCCCGTTGCCCAGCGAAAATGTGGTGATCACGGCGGCGTGGTCGGACGGCCAGGCGTTGTCCTCGACGTCGGGCCAGGTCCGCGGGGTGCCGCTGACGTACGTCCGGGAGTCGAGGACCCCGAACCCCCGGTGCAGGACGAAGTCGATCCGGTCCTGCGGCTCCGGGTGTCCGTGCACCGGCGACCAGGTGTGCCCCGGGTCCCGTACGGCATCGGGGCGGGCCTGTCGGAAGGAGTCCGCGAAGCCCGCCTCCTGCGCCGCCTTCGTCACCGGCCAGTCGACGTCCGGCCAGTCCAGGTGGGAGGGGCTGTTGAAGTCGCCGACGAGGACGACGGGTGCCGCGTCCCCGATCCGGCGCAGGATGTCCCGCATCTGCCCGAGCCGCACCTCCTCGTGGGCGAGCGGCTCGGACTCGTACGGCCCGTACCGCTCGTAGTCGAGGTGGGCCGTCCAGATCTCGACTTCCTGATCCGCTACGGCGATCCGCGCGCCGGCCGCCCCGTAGAACCCGACATCCGGGTCGCCGAGCGGGGCAGTGATCGGGAACCGGCTGATGATGCCGAGGTTCGATCCGGCGCGGTGGTGGTGCCAGCCGAGCGCCTCGGCGAGTTCCTCGGCGGCGCCGCCGTACGTCTCCTGGAGCCCGACCACGTCCGCCTCGGTCTCGGCGATGACCTTGAGCTGCTTGGCCCGGTGGTCGTGGACCTTGGTGCCGCCGTACCAGAGGTTCCAGGTCATGACGCGCAGCCGGTACGGCAGCAGGGCGCGCAGTCGGCCCACGGTGACGCCTTCCAGGCCGGTCAGGACCGTACGGCCCGGGGCCGCGTCGATGGGGGCCAGCGAGGGCACCGCGAGGACCGCGCAGCCGGCCGCCTCGGCGGAGGCGACGCCGGTCTCGGTGTCCTCGACGGCCACGCAGCCCGATGGATGCACGCCGAGGGCGAGGCAGGCGGCGAGGTAGGGGTCGGGGGCGGGCTTGGTGTGCTCGGTGTCGTCGGCGGTCACGGCGACGGCGAAGCGGCTCGCGCCGCCCAGGGTTTCGAGGACGGTGTCGGCGACGGCCCGGGGGGAGGCGGTGACCAGGGCGGTGGGGACGCCCTCTCGGGCCAGGGCGTCGAGCAGGTCGAGAGCGCCGGGGCGGGGCACGACACCGGTGCGGACGCGGGCCGCGAACTCCCGGTGCAGGGTGTCGGCGAGGTCCGCGACCGGGGTGCCGGTGGCCGCGGCCAGCCAGGCGGCGGTGTGCTCGACCGGGCGGCCGAGCACCTCCGGCCGGTCCGCCTCGGTCAGAGCCCGCCCGGCGACCTGCTCCACCGCCTCCCACCAGAGCCGCTCAGTGTCGACGAGCGTGCCGTCCATGTCGAACAGGACGGCCTGGAGCGGGAGTCGAGTCACAGTTGTCTCTTTCGTGGGGGGAATTTCACGGGAAGGGTCAGCGGGTACGTTCCGCCACCAGCACCGGCCGCTCGGGCAGCGACACGCTCACTGCGGCTCCGGCCGTGAGCTCGGCGGCCTCGTGCGCGGGCAGGTCGGCCTTGACCTCGCTGCCGTCGGCGAGCAGGACGGTGACCCGGACGGCGGCGCCCAGGAAGGACGTGGCGACCACGCGGGACTTCCCGTCGGCCTCGGCCCGCACCCGCACGGCCTCCGGCCGCACCAGCACATCGACCTCGCTCGCGACCGGCACCGGGCCGTCGAAGGGCAGCCGCTGCCCGAGCACGTCGACCGTGCCCTCGGCGAGCCGTCCCGGGACCCGGCTCATCGTGCCCACGAACTCGGCGACGAAGGCGGTGGCGGGACGGCCGTACAACTCGCCCGGGGCCGCACACTGTTCGAGCTTTCCGGCGTGCATCACGGCGACCCGGTCCGACATGGACAGAGCCTCCTCCTGATCGTGGGTGACGAACAGGGTGGTGATGCCGAGCTCCTGCTGCAGGCGGCGGATCTCCTCGCGGAGGCTGAGCCGCACCTTGGCGTCCAGCGCCGACAGGGGCTCGTCGAGCAGCAGTACGCGCGGGCGCAGGGCGAGCGCGCGGGCCAGCGCGACGCGCTGCTGCTGACCGCCGGAGAGCTGGTGCGGGAACCGCCCGCCCTTGTCGGCGAGCCCGACCAGGTCCAGCAACTCGGCGGCCCTGGAACGCCGTTCGGCCGAACCGACCTTGCGCATCCGCAGTCCGAAGGCCACGTTGTCCAGCGCGTCGAGATGCGGGAAGAGGCTGTACGACTGGAAGACCATCCCGGCGTCCCGGCGGTGGGCAGGGACCCGGGTCACGTCCTCGCCGTCCACCAGCACCTCGCCGGCGTCGGGGTGTTCGAAGCCGGCGAGCATCCGGAGCGCGGTGGTCTTGCCGCAGCCGGAGGGGCCGAGCAGGGCGAGGAGTTCGCCGGGTCGTACGGTCAGGTCGAGACCGTCGAGAGCGACGGTCGGACCGAACTCCCGCCTGAGGCCCCGGAATTCGACAGTTGCGGCTGTTTCAAGCATGGGTCATCCCCGGGAGGTAGTACGGGTACGGCCGCCGAAACCGGCGAGGACGAGAAGCAGCACCCATGTCACGAGCAGACTGAGCACGGACACCGCGACGGACAACTGGGCCTGCGAGCCGCTGACGTTGACGATCCACACGGCGAAGGGCTGGAACCCCAGCAGCTGGGCCACGGTGAACTCGCCGAGGACCAGGGCCAGCGTGAGGAACGAGGCGTTGAGCAGGGCGCCGCGCAGATTGGGCAGTACGGCCCGGACGAGGGCCTGCGGCCAGCCGGCCCCGCAGCTGCGGGCGGCCTCGACGAGGGTGCGGACGTCGACCGCGCGCAGCCCGGCGTCCAGTGCCCGGTAGACGAACGGCAGCGCCATCACGACGTAGGCCAGGACCAGGACGAACGGGAAGTCGGGGTTCTGGATCGCCACGAAGGTCTGGAACAGCGGGGTGCGGGAGAGGTGTTCGGGCCCCCACTTGAGCACGGTGCCGATCCCGGCGACGAACGCGATCGGCGGGACGACCAGCGGCAGCGAGCACACCACTTCGACGACCGGTCGCAGCCGGGGCGCGCCGAGCCGTAGCGCGACCATGGCGGGCACCATCAGCAGCAGGACGAGGGCGATGGTGGCGAGGGCCAGTTCCAGTGAGAGCAGCAGGCTGGAGGCGAAGCCGTCGGTGGAGAAGATCTGGGTGTAGGCGTCGAAGGTGATCCCCTGGCCCGGCACGTCGACGGTGAAGACGACGGACGCGGCCAGCGGCACCAGGAAGTACAGTCCGGCGAGGCCGAGCACGCCCCACCGCCACAGGTTCAGGCGAGCCATCGGGCGCTCCTCCGCTGCAGGGGCAGGTAGACGGCCATGACGAGGCCCGCGACCAGGACCATGTCGAGGCTGAGGGCGAGCGCGACGTTCTCCTGGCCGACGAGCACGTTGCCGGAGATCGCGTCGGCGATCTGCAGGGTGACCAGCGGGATCGAACTGCCCACCATCGCGGCGGCGGTGGCGTACGCGGCGAAGGCGCTGCCGAAGAGCAGCACGAACCCGCCGAGGAGTGTGGGCAGCAGGACGGGCAGAGCGACGAATCGCCAGTACTGCGGAGCAGTTGCCCCGTTGTTCTGCGCGGCCTCACGCCATTGGGCGCGCAGCCCGTCCAGAGCGGGTGTGATGGTGAGGACCATCAGCGGGATGAGGAAGTACAGGTAGACGATGACAAGGCCCCAGAAGCTGTAGAGATCCCAGCCCTTGTCCGTGAGGCCGAGGTGGCGGGTCAGCACACCGGCGTTGCCGAGGGTGGCGACGAAGGCGAAGGCCAGCGGGACGCCGCCGAAGTTGGCGAGCACCCCGGACGCGGTGAGCACGGCCTCGCGCAGTGCGCGGAAGCGGGAGCTCACCACGGCCTGGGCGAGCGGCAGCCCGACCAGGGTCGCGAGGGCGGCGGACACGGCCGACAGCTTCACGCTGCCGAGGAGCGCGGTGAGATAGGCGCCCTTGAGGGAGGCGGTCAGGTTGTCGGCGGTGTACGAAGTCGCCCCGGTGGACGGGTCCTTGGCGGTGAACGCGCCGTCCAGCATGGCGATCGCGGGCAGCCCGAAGGCGACCGCGACGAACGCGAGCAGCGGGACGACGGCGACCCAGCCGAGGGACCGGCGCCGCCGCTTCAGCTGAGCGGCGGGCGCCGTGTCCACCCGTACGGCGGTGGCCGTCATCCGGAGACGGCCTTCGCCCAGCCCTCACCGAGGACCGTCTTGGCCTTGCTCTGCTGGGCCTCGGTCGGGAAGGAGGGGGTGCCGGAGACCTGCGGCAGCTTGGCCGCGGCCGTCTTGTCGAGGGTGCCGGCCTTGTCCATGGCGGTCATCAGGGCCGGGCGGGCGTAGCCCCCCAGCCAGAGGTTCTGGCCCTCGGTGCTGTAGAGGTACTCCTGCCACAGGCGGGCGGCCGCCGGGTGCGGGGCGTCCTTGTTGATCGCCTGGGAGTAGTACTGCGAGAACTGGCCGTCGGTCGGGACCGCGACCTTCCAGTCGACGCCCTTGGACTTGAACTCGTCGGCGTACCCGGCGTTCAGATAGTCCCAGTCGATGCTGATCGGCGTCTCGCCCTTCTCGACGGTGGCCGGGGTCGACTCGACGGGCGTGTAGTTGCCGTTCTTCTTCAGCTTGGCGAAGAAGTCGAGGCCGGGCTGGATGTCGTCGAAGGAGCCACCGCTCGCGAGCGCGGCCGCGTAGACGCCGCCGAAGGCCGAACCGGACTTGGTGGGGTTGCCGTTCAGGGCGACCTGGCCCTTGTACTGCGGCTTGAGCAGTTCGGCGAAGGTGGTCGGGCAGGCCTTGACCCGCTTGGCGTCGCAGCCGATGGAGATGTAGCCGCCGTAGTCGTTGTACCAGCGGGCCTGCGCGTCCTTCTGCCCGGTGGGGATGTCGTCGTACGAGGTCACCTTGTACGGCGCGAGCAGGCCCTGCTGGGCGGCGCTGAGCGCGAAGGAGCTGCCGAGGTCGAGGACGTCCGGCGCGCGGTCCTGGCCCTTCCTGGACGTCACGGCGTTGATCTCGTCCTGGCTGGAGCCGTCGGGGTTCTCGACGGAGATCTTGATGCCGTACTTCTTCTGGAAGCCGTCGATGAGGGCGCCGTAGTTGGCCCAGTCGCGGGGCAGGGCGATGGCGTTGAGCGTGCCTTCCTTCTTCGCCGCCTTCACCAGGGCGTCGAGGCCGCCGAATTCCGCGGCGGAGGTGGCGGTCGCGGCGCTCTTGCCGTCGGCGGTGGTCGACGAGTCGTCGGGGGCGGCGCCGCAGGCGCTCAGAGTGAGGGCGGCGAGGACCGCGAGGGCGGCTGTTCTCGGCAGGGACACGGTCACGGCTTCTCCAGGGGACGCGCGAGGGTGCAGGAGCCAAAGGGAGAGACAGAGAGAGAAAGAGAGAAAACTTGTCTGAACAAGTTGGCCTTAGTAAGGCGGCCGCTGGTGTCCTGTCCGTAAACAGCGGCGAAACATCTGACCCAGAGTTTCCGCACATTTCAAGCCGTCGCGGAACCCATGAATCGTCGACTAGGCTGGTCACGCTGTGCACAGGGATTGACTCAGAGGGGAAGCATGCCGGCGCGACACGAGGAGATCGCCGACGAACTGCGCCGGGCGATCGACCGCGAGGAGTACACCGTCGGCAGCCTGCTGCCCGCCGAGACGGAGCTCGCGACGCGCTACGGCGTCTCGCGCGGGACGGTCCGCCAGGCGGTCGCGACGCTGACGGCCGAGGGGCTGATCGGCTCCCGCCAGGGCGCCCGGCGCGTCGTTCTCGCCAGCCGCCGCAGCCAGAGCTTCGCGGAGCTGCGGAGTTTCGCGGAATGGGCGCGGGCGATGGGCCGGGAGGCGACCGGGCAGGTGGTCGCGCAGGAGTACCGTCCAGCCTCGAAGGAGGACTCGGTACGCCTCCAACTCGCCGTCGGCACCCCGGTGTTGCATGTCCTGCGGGTGCGCGGCCTGGACGGCGAACCGGTGTTGCTGGAGCGGACGGTCTACGCCGACTGGATCTCCCCGACCGTCGAGGCCATCGAGCCCGAGTGCCCCTCGGTCACCCAACGCCTGTACGACGACACGGGGTTGGTCTTCGCCTACGGGGAACACGTCATCGACGCGGTCGCGGCAGGGGCGCAGGACGCGGAGCTGCTGGAGCTCCGCCGGACGAGCCCCCTGCTGCGGGTTCGCCGGGTGACCACGACCCGCGAAGGACGCCCGGTCGAGTGGTCGGACGACCGGTATCGCTCGGACGCGGTGAGCTTCAGCGTGCACAACTCGATCGGCAACAACGCGCTGGCCCGAAAGACCGCGGAGTAGAACTCGGGGTTCGGGAGCGCCCAGTGGTCCGTCCACCGTCCGCAACGGAGGTTTTGATGACCGTCCCCGCTCTGCCCCGGATCGACACCCACTCGACTGTCGTCGCGGCCGCGGCCGGCGATGTCTGGCACGCACTCGGCGAGACCCTTGACCGATCCTTCGCCCGGCCCCGTTCCGCCCGCTACGCCCGTCTCGTCGGCGTCGCCGACCGTACGGCGTCCGGGCCCCGGCCCCTCGTCGAGGGATCGGTCCTCCCCGGGTTCCGGGTGGCCGACGCGGACCCGGGCCGGGAGCTCGTCCTGATCGGACGGCACCACTTCTCGACGTACGCCCTGGTCTTCCGCCTGGACGGAACCGACGACGGGCGCACCCGGCTGCAGGCCGAGACCAGGGCCAGGTTCCCCGGCCCGCTCGGCTCCCTCTACCGGCTGCTGGTCATCTCCTCGGGCGCGCATGCCCTGCTCACCGGGCGGCTGCTGGCGGCGGCGCGGCGCCGGGCCGAACAGGTCAGGTAGGCGAGCCCGAAGAAAACCGCCTCAGCAGCGGCGACAGGACCAGCACCGACTTCGTCCGCTCCACGAACGGCTCCCCCGCGATCCGTTCCAGGACCCGTTCGAAGTGCCGCATGTCGGAGGCGAAGACCTGGACGACCGCGTCGGCCTCGCCGGTGACGGTGGAGGCGGCCACCACCTCCTGGTAGCGCTCCAGGCCCCGCTGGATGGTCTCCGGGGAGGTGTTGCGCCGGCAGTAGATCTCGACGAACCCCTCGGTCTCCCAGCCGAGGGCCGCCGGGTCCACCCGTACGGTGAATCCGGTGATGGCCCCGGTGGCGCGCAGCCGGTCCACGCGTCGCTTCACGGCGGGCGCGGAGAGACCGACGATCTGGCCGATGTCCGCGTAGGAGCGGCGGGCGTCCTCTGCGAGGGCGTGCACGATGCGTTCGTCGAGATCGTTCAGCACGGTGGGTGGATCAGCCTTCGGGTGTTGCGAGTCGGGAACGGCGATGGCCGTACCCGAAGTAGAACACGAGCCCGACGGCCATCCAGACCCCGAAGACCACCCAGGTGACGGTGGACAGGCTGCCCATCATCCACCGGCGCGAACGCGAAGGCCTTCCGAGCGTTGCACGACGACCCTGGCCGGCGACCTCCCGCCGACTCGGCGACGGCCTTCTTCAGAGGTGCAGGTAGCGACGACTCCGGTCGCCGCTGCTCCGGATCCCCCGCCGCCGCCCGCGCCTCCGCCACGTCCACCTCGCCGAACCCCATCTGTCCGGGCTTGCCGTACGCCTCCGCCTGGGCGTCGATCCAGCGCGAGGGTGCCTCCCACGCGGCCTGCTTGCTGGTGCCCGGCGCGGCCCCGATCCGTGACCAGGAGGCCCCGGCCGCACGGGCCGCCCGCCCCGTCGGATGACGGCCGTAGGCCGCCTTCCCGGCCACGACCTCGCTCAGCGCGAGGAGTTCGAGCAGTTCGGCCCGGTCGGGGGTGTCCGTGGCCCCGCCCATCGCCTCCCGCATCCGTAGATCGTCGAGCCGGGAGACGGCGGTCAGCAGGGTGTACTGCGGCTCGATGGGCCCCCGAACTCCGACGGGGGCCGCGCACAACGGACTCAGCTCCAGCTCGCGTGCAGCGGCTTGCCCTCCGCATAGCCCGCCGCGCTCTGGATCCCGACGACCGCCCTCTCCGCGAACTCCTCCAGGGAGCCCGCACCGGCGTAGGTGCAGGAGGAGCGGACGCCCGCGATGATCGAGTCGATCAGGTCCTCCACGCCCGGCCGGGCCGGGTCGAGGAACATCCGGGAGGTCGAGATGCCCTCCTCGAAGAGCGCCTTGCGAGCGCGGTCGTACGACGACTCCTCGGACGTACGGTTGCGCACCGCACGCGCGGACGCCATGCCGAAAGACTCCTTGTAGAGCCGCCCGCTCGCGTCCTGCTGCAGGTCGCCCGGGGACTCGTACGTGCCCGCGAACCACGAACCGATCATCACGTTGGACGCCCCGGCGGCCAGCGCCATGGCGACATCGCGCGGGTGCCGGACACCGCCGTCGGCCCACACGTGCTTGCCGTACTTCCTCGCCTCGGCCGCACACTCCAGCACCGCCGAGAACTGCGGCCGGCCGACGCCGGTCATCATGCGGGTCGTGCACATCGCGCCCGGGCCGACACCGACCTTGACGATGTCCGCGCCGGCCTCGATCAGATCCCGGACGCCCTCGGCGGCCACGATGTTGCCGGCCACGATCGGGACCTGCGGGTCGAGCGCCCGCACCTGCTTGATCGCGCTGATCATCGACTCCTGGTGGCCGTGGGCCGTGTCGATGACGAGCGTGTCGACGCCCGCGTCCAGCAGCTGCTTGGCCTTCTGCGCGAAGTCACCGTTGACCCCGACGGCGGCGGCGATGCGCAGCCGCCCCTTCGCGTCGACCGCAGGCGTGTACAGCGTGGCGCGCAGGGCGCCCTTGCGGGTGAGGATGCCGGCGAGACGGCCGTCCCGGTCCACGGCGGGGGCGTAGCGCCGGTTGGCCACGTCGAGGCGGTTGAAGGCCTCACGCGGGTCGATGTCCGCGTCGAGCAGCAGCAGATCGCGCGACATCACCTCGGCGAGCTGTGTGAAACGGTCGACCCCGGACAGGTCCCGGTCGGTGACCACACCGACCGGCCGCTGGTCCTCGTCGACGACCACACCCGCGTTGTGCGCGCGCTTGGGCAGCAGGGCCAGCGCGTCGGCGACGGTCTGGTGCGGGGCCAGCACGATCGGGGTGTCCAGGACGTGGTGGCGGCTCTTCACCCAGGAGACGACCTCGGTGACGACCTCGATCGGGATGTCCTGCGGGATGACGACCAGGCCACCGCGCCGGGCCATCGTCTCGGCCATCCGGCGCCCGGCGATGGCGGTCATGTTGGCGACGACCAGCGGGATGGTGGTGCCCGTGCCGTCCGGGGAGCTGAGGTCCACACCCTGCCGTGAGCCGACGGCGCTGCGGCTCGGGACCATGAAGACGTCGTCGTACGTCAGGTCGTACGGGGGCTGGATGTCGTTGAGGAAACGCACGTGCTGCACATCCCAGTCGATCAGAGGTGGCCCCCGGACAGGTCAGCCAGGGGGAAGAGCACGTACTTCATTGTCCCATGTCGGCCGGAATGCGGTGGCCGGGCGAATCGTCCAGGCAGGTCAGAGGTGCGCTAGGAGGAAGCTCCAAGAGCGAGCGCCACGGTGACCGCGGATGCCTGCGAGAACACCTCGCGGGCCGTCGCCCACTCGTCCGGCCGCGCTTCGGCGTACCCGTCCCAGTTCCGTACGACGACGAAGGTCTCCTCCCCGCCGGCGTCCCCGGCGTTCCCGGACCACAGGCCCGAGTCGGACAGGACATCGGCCAGCGCGTCCCAGTTGCGGCCGAAATAGTCCGGCAGCCGCAGGTCACGGGCGCAGCGATCCATCAGGGCCGCCTTGTCCGTGATCCCGTCGAGGTCCAGCGTGACCACGAGTGCCGTCATCTCAGTACCGCCCTGAACGAGTCGTAGTGATCATCGGTGTAGTAGATCTCGCCGCCCCTCCCGGTGACAATGCGCCGGGCCCCGCGATCGTGCGAGCCCGGCGTGGGGACGGTGTACTCGTGGTAGTAGCCGCGCTGATGCGCGGGCAGCAGCCGCTCGAAGTTCCCGAAGACCGTGCCGTCCTCGGCATACGGGAAGGGGCCGCCCCTGTCGATGAGTTCGAGCGTCCGCCGAGCCTCGGCCGGCAGCCTCGCCTCCTGGACCGTGGCCAGGCCGTCGGCCCGCGCGGGATCATCCGTGTCCGCGGACGAACACCCCGTCAGAAGGAGCAGACACAGAAGCATCCGGGAGACGAACCGCAGCAGCATGCGCATGATGCTGCCACGGCCGTCCCCTCATGACTCTCCGTCAGAGGCCGTCCGGGTCCGTCCTGTTCAGCGCCGGCTTCGGCGTCGGGCCCGCCGTCATCAGCACGTCCGCCGCCGACGTGTCCGTCACCAGGCTGGTGACGAGGCCCGACCGCAGCACCGCGTCGATCGCGGCCGCCTTCCGCTGCCCGCCCGCGATCGCGACGACCTCGGGGATACGGCGCAGCTGGTCGGCCTTGACCGTGATGCACCGCTCGCCCAGGTCCCGCCCGACCCGGCGGCCCTCGGCGTCGAAGAGGTGCGCGGACATCTCGGCGGCGACACCGAGCGAGGCGTAGTGGCCGCGTTCCTCGTCGCTGAGCATGTCGTGCACCGTCGAGATGCCCGGCTCCCAGGAGCCGATGGAGACACAGGCGACCGTGACCTTGTCGAAGTACTCGAAAGCGCGGGCGATCCCGGTCTGGTTGCGCAGCGCGGCCGCGGTGGCCGCGTCCGGCAGCAGCATCGGCGCGTAGATGGGGTGGGCGTCCCCGCCGGACACCTGGGCGGCTCGCCGTACCGCCTCCACCGAACCGCGCTCGGCGGTCCCGGCGTCGTACACACCGGTCAACTGCACCACCGTGCACGGCGGGAGCCGGTCGAGCGCGGCCGCCATGTGGATGGTGGAACGGCCCCAGGCCAGGCCCAGCACGGCCCCTTCGTCGACCAGCTCGCCGAGCAGGTCGGCGGCCACTTCTCCCAGGTTCTCGGGGTCGGGTGAGTCCTGGGCCTCGGCCGGGGACTCGACCACGACGGCGTGCCTGAGGCCGTAGCGGGCGCGGAGCGCGTCCGAGCGCTCGGCGTCCAGTTCGGCCGGCACACGGATCTCGATGCGTACGAGATCCCGTTCGAGGGCGGTCTCCAGGACCCGGGCCACCTTGAAGCGGCTGACGCCGAACTCCTCCGCGATCTGGATCTTGGACTTGCCCTCAAGGTAGAAGCGGCGGGCCATGGCCGCCGCCTGCACCAGCTCAGCGGGTCCCATCCGCATGGCTGACCGGCCCGCCGACATACCCGACACGGCGTTCTCCTCACTGCTGTTCACACTCTGGATTCGCCGTTCATCCTTGCAGATCCGGCGCACTTGATCAGCCCTGATCGGAGCCGTTCACGTTCCTGACGCTCAGTGGTCGCACGCCCACGATGCCTTGGCCGTCACCCCCTCCGCCTGGTTGCGCAATGCACGTACCGCCTCGGCCGGGTCGGACGCCCCGTAGACCGCCGAGCCGGCGACGAAGACGTCGGCGCCCGCGTCCGCGCAGCGCTCGATGGTGGACGCCGAGACCCCGCCGTCGACCTGGAGCCACAGTTCGAGGCCGTGCTTGCTGATCAACTCGCGGGTCCGGCGGATCTTGGGGAGCATGATGTCGAGGAACGCCTGTCCCCCGAAACCGGGCTCGACCGTCATGATCAGCAGCATGTCGAGCTCGGGGAGCAGGTCCTCGTACGGCTCGATGGGCGTCGCGGGCTTCAGCGCCATGGAGGCGCGGGCACCCTTGGCCCGGATCTCCCGGGCGAGCCGGACCGGAGCGGCGGCCGCCTCGACGTGGAAGGTGACGGAGGAGGCCCCCGCCTCTACGTACTGGGGCGCCCAGCGATCGGGGGCCTCGATCATCAGATGGCAGTCCAGCGGAGTGTCCGTCGCACGGGCCAGTGACTCTACGACCGGCACACCGAGCGTGAGGTTCGGGACGAAATGGTTGTCCATGACGTCGACGTGGAGCCAGTCGGCTCCTTCGACCGCCTTCGCCTCGTCCGCGAGGCGGGCGAAGTCGGCGGACAGGATGCTGGGATTGATCTGCGCGGCCATGCTCCTAGCCTCCCATGTCCGGGAGCGCGGGGGTGCGCCGGTCCAGACCTAATGCGTTCATCGGATGTTGTGAACGAGCTGTGCGTGTCATGCTGGGCGGCTGATCGGCTCGACAGATGGCACCGGGGGTGGCCATGAGCGGAAATCGGGGCATCGCGCATCTCGTCTGCGGACGGCGTGCGAAGTGGCTGGTGCTGGTGCTGTGGCTGGTGGTGCTGTTCCTGACGGCGCCCCTCGCCTCCAAGCTCACCGACGCCCAGGACAACGACGCGGCCTCCTGGCTGCCCGGGTCCGCCGAGTCCACCCAAGTCCTGCAGATCTCCGAGGACTTCAGGCCGGAACAGATCCCCGCGGTGGTCGTCTACGCGCGCGAGAGCGGCCTGACGGCGCAGGAACGGGCCACGATCGCCAAGGACGTCGCCGAGATCAAGCAGCTCACGGCGCACGGCATCCGCGGCTCGGAGACCCGGGGCCCGGTCTACGACCGGCCGAGCGACCCGCGCGCGGCCCAGATCCTCGTCCCGATCACCATGGACGAGAAGGGCTGGGAGGAGATCGCGCCCGCGGTCGACTCGCTCCGTGACGTCGTCGGCAAGGGCGGCGACGGTCTCGCCGTGCACATCACAGGGCCGGGTGGCACCTCCGCGGACTTCTCCGAGGCCTTCGAGGGCATCGACTCGACGCTGCTGCTGTCCGCGATGACGGTCGTCGTGGTCATGCTGCTCATCACCTTCCGCAGCCCCACCCTGCTCCTGGTCCCGCTGCTCTCGGTGATCACCGCGCTGTTCACCGCACAGGCCTTCATCTACCTGCTCGCGAAGCACGCCGGGCTGACGGTCAACGGACAGAGCGCGGGCATCCTCACGGTGCTCGTCTTCGGCGCGGGGACGGACTACGCCCTGCTGCTCGTCGCCCGCTACCGGGAGGAACTCCACCACCACGAGGACCGCCACGAGGCGATGGCCCTCGCCCTGCACCGCGCGGGCCCCGCGGTGATCGCCTCCGGCGCGACCGTCGTGCTGAGCATGCTGGTGCTGCTGGCCGCCGAGATGAACTCGACCCGCGGCCTCGGCCCGGTCGCCGCCATCGGCGTGGCGGTCGCCCTGCTGGCGATGGTGACGCTGTTCCCGGCGCTGCTGGTGATCTTCGGCCGCTGGATCTTCTGGCCCGCGATCCCGCACTTCGGCGCGCCCGACCGCATCGAGAGCGGCGTCTGGGCCCGCACCGGCCGCCGTATCGCCCACCGCCCCCGCATGATCTGGACCGTCACGGCACTCGCCCTGGCGATCTGCTCTCTCGGCCTGATCCAGCTGCGCGCCGAGGGCATCAGCAACGCGGACGCGTTCACCGGGAAACCGGACTCGATCGTCGGCCAGGAGGTGTCCGCGAAGTACTTCCCGGCGGGCAGCGGCGATCCCCTGGTCATCGTCAGCGACCAGGCCCAGGCGCGTCAGGTGGGCGAGGCGGTCGCGGGCACGCGCGGGGTCGTGCCCGCGTCACTGGGCCTGCCACCGGGCACGAAACCGTCGTACGACGGCAAGGTGCTGTTCGAGGCCACGATGACCGCACCGGCCGACAGCGAGGCCGCGAAACAGACGGTGGAGCGGGTCCGGGACGCCGTCCACGCGGTCCCGGACGCCGACGCCCAGGTCGGCGGCGGCACGGCCGCCCTGCTGGACATGGACAAGGCGACCACCCACGACAACATCCTGATCATCCCGCTGGTGCTGGTCGTGGTGATGCTGATCCTGTGCGCCCTGCTGCGCGCCCTGATCGCCCCGCTGCTGCTGATCGGGACGGTGATCCTGTCCTTCGCGGGGGCCCTGGGCCTCAGCGCCCTGGCCTTCCGCCACCTGTTCGACTACGCCGGCGAGTCGACGGACTTCCCGCTGTTCGTCTTCGTCTTCCTGGTCGCCCTCGGCATCGACTACAACATCTTCCTGACCACCCGCATCCGCGAGGAGGCGGCCCGCCAGGGCACGAGGCCCGGCGTGGTCACGGGCCTCGCGGCCACGGGCGCTGTCATCACCTCGGCCGGCCTGGTCCTGGCCGGCACCTTCGCCGCCCTGGGCACCCTCCCGATGGTCGCCTTCGCGGAGATCGGCTTCGCGGTGGCGTTGGGCGTCCTCCTGGACACGTTCATCGTGCGGTCGGTGCTGGTCACGTCACTGTTCCTGGACGTAGGTCCAAAGGTCTGGTGGCCACACAGCCTGGCCAAGGAAGAGGTGACGGACCCGGGGGCGCGGGGAACTGCGCGACCAGCCACGACAGCGCAGCAGACGCACGACTAGTCACCCGGTCCGACGGATCAGGGCCAGATACATCGCATCGGTCCCGTGAACGTGCGGCCACAGCTGAACGTCCGGCCCTTCACCGAGCTCCGGAACACCGGGGAACAACGGCCGCGCATCAACAAGCTCGGCGGACGGCCACTGCTTGAGCACATCCTCCACCACGGCCCGAGTCTCCGCGAGATGAGGAGAACAGGTCGCATACCCCACCACCCCGCCCACCCTGACGGAGTCCAACGCCGTGCTCAACAACTCCCGCTGCAACGGCCCGAACCCGTCCAGATCCTCCGGCCGCCGCCGCCACCGCGCCTCCGGCCGCCGCCGCAACGCCCCGAGCCCCGTGCATGGCACATCCATCAACACCCGGTCGAAACTCCCGGGTTGCCAAGGTGGCCGGGTCCCGTCCGCGACGATCACCTGATACGGCCCGGGATTCCCGTCGAGCGCCTTGGCGACGAGCCCGGCCCGATGCGGCTGCTTCTCGGAGGCGAGCACCATGGCGCCCCGCTCGGCGGCGAGCGCGGCCAGCAGCGCGGCCTTGCCGCCCGGCCCCGCACACCCGTCCAGCCACCTCTCGTCCCGACCCTCCAGGGGAGCGTTCGCCAGGGCCAGCGCGACCAGCTGACTCCCCTCGTCCTGCACCCCTGCCCGGCCTTCCCGTACGGCGTCGACGGCCCCCGGCTCACCGCCCTCCGCCAGCCGTACGGCATACGGCGACCAGCGCCCCGGTACGGCGGCCTCCTCGCGCAGCAGCTCCTCGGCGGTGGACCGGCCCGGCCGGGCGACCAGCGTCACCTCGGGCCGCTCGTTGTCGGCTTCCAGCAGCCGCTCGATCCCGGCCCGTCCGCCGCCCAGGGAGTCCCACAGCGCGGAGACGACCCAGCGAGGGTGGGAGTGCACGACCGCGAGATGGTCCTCGGGATCGTCGTCGTACGGTGGCGCGATCTTGGCGACCCATCCGTCGAGATCGTCCTGAGCGACCTTCCGCAGCACGGCGTTGACGAACTTGGCCCGTCCGTCGCCGAGTACGACCCGCGCGAGTTCGACGGAGGCGGACACGGCCGCGTGGGTCGGGATGCGCGTCCCGAGCAGCTGGTGCGCACCGAGGCTCAGCACGTCGAGCACCGGCGGGTCGACCTCCCGGAGCGGCCGGTCGACACAGGCAGCGATGATCGCGTCGTACGTCCCCTGCCGCCGCAGCGTCCCGTACACGAGCTCGGTGGCCAGCGCCGCGTCCCGCGCGTCGAAGCCGCCCTTCTCCCGCGCCTTCCGCAACAGCGGCGGCAGGACGAGGTTGGCGTACGCGTCCCGCTCGTCCACGGCCCGCAGCGCCTCGAAGGCAAGGATGCGGACGGGGTCCTTCTGGGGCCGACGGTAGGGCTTGCCGGGTTTGCGGGGTCGACTGGGCTGGTCGCTCACGAAAAAGGTGCTCCGGATGTAAGGGCTGGATACCGCCCCAAGCGTACGTCCGTCGGGGGCGCCGTCGCCCTTCGAGGGCCCTGAGATCCCACCGCTCACGGAACGGCGGACCGGTGACCGCGAACGCCGGCGATCAAGCGACCAGGTGATCCCGGGACGTCAAGTCACGCGACCCCGGCGACCCCGAGACGCCGAGGCCCGAGGTCACGCGAACTCGGCGACCCCCAGGGTGAGGTCACACGCCCCGGTGAGTCGAAACCCGAACCCACACAACCCCGGTGACCCACTGCCCGAAACCGTGGGACCCCGACCGGTGACCTGGCGCCCGGGGCGACGCGGCCGCGGTCAGGGACATGCACCGCCCACGCGGCGAGCCGGACGGGGCAGGCAGCCCGGCGTTGTGAAGACCGGTGTCACGTCACCCACCTAGGGCCGCACGCCGGACGGCAGCGACGCTCGCGTCCCTGACCGAGGCACGGGTACCTCTCCGTCCCGCTGCACCCACAGGAGGCCGAGGCGCCCGACCCGCCCCAGGCCGCACCAGCCGGAAGCCCAACCGTCCATCCCCGCGCCTCCCACGTCACGCGCCGACGGCCTCCCCGTCCGAGATCCTGACCCCCCGCGCCCAGTCGGCGGCCTTCATCGGCTTCTTCCCCTGCGCCTGCACCCACAGCAGCTCGACGCCGTACGACCCCGTACCGACGTGGACGCTGTTCTTGCCGACCGAGAGCGCGCCGGGGGCGAGATCGGTGCGGTCGGGTGCCGGCTGGACCTGGATGAGCTTGAGCCGCTCACCGCGGAAGGTCGTCCAGGCACCGGGCGACGGGTGGCACCCCCGCACGACCCGGTCCACTCGCAGGGCAGGCGCGGTCCAGTCCACGCGAGCGTCCTCGACGGTGATCTTCGGGGCGACGGTGATGCCATCGGACGGCTGCGGCACGGCCTTCAGCGTGCCGTCCTCGATCCCGTCCATGGTCGCCGCGAGCAGCCCAGAGCCGGCGAAGGCGAGCCGGGTCAGCAGGTCGCCGCTGGTGTCGGTGTGCCGGATCTCCTCGGTGACCGTGCCGTAGACAGGCCCGGAGTCGAGCCCCTCTTCGATGAGGAAGGTCGAAGCACCGGTGATCTCGTCCCCCGCCATGATGGAGTGCTGCACGGGAGCGGCCCCGCGCCACGCGGGCAGCAGCGAGAAGTGCAGGTTGACCCAGCCGTGGGCGGGGATGTCGAGGGCGACACGGGGCAGGAGGGCGCCGTAGGCGACGACGGGGCAGCAGTCGGGGGCGATGGCCCGAAGCCGCTCCAGAAACTCGGGATCCCGCGGCCTGACGGGCTTCAGCACCTCGATCCCCGCCTCCTCAGCCCGCTCCGCGACCGGGCTCGCGACCAGCTTCCGCCCCCGCCCGGCCGGTGCGTCCGGCCGCGTGACGACGGCGGCGACCTCATGCCGCCCGGAGGCGATGAGAGCGTCCAGAGCGGGAACGGCGACCTCGGGGGTACCGGCGAAGACGAGCTTCATGGGTGGGCAGGACCTCTCGGGCAAGGGTGACGACGGGCAACGCACAAGTCTATGGCGAGGCGCACGCCCCCCACCCCCGGCGCACGCATATGCCGGTGCGCCCCCACTGCGTGACCAGCGGAGCGCACACGCGTTGGTCAAGAAAGAGTTGACCACAACGGGCCGCGATCGCGGCCCGATCCTTTTCAACGCCGGTTCGAGAGGCTTGTTCATGGCCGACCACGCAACCCACGACGCCCAGGCTCGGGCCAGCCTGCACTTGCTGGTGCGGGACATCGAGCGGGTCCGCCGGCAGGTGGACGCACTGCGCACGCTGACCGCCCAGCTGGGCAACGTCTACCGCCCGCGCCGCTCCGGCCCCTCCACGGGCTTCGTCGTCTACGGACGCGCCCCCGCCCCCACGGTCCGTCTCGCGCAGGAACTGCGGGACAGTGTCGAGACCCTGGTGACGGCAGCGGTCGACTTCGACCGCTCGCTCGGCTTCTCGTGGGACGCGGTCGGCTCCGCTCTCGGGGTCACCAAACAGGCGGTCCACCGGCGTTACGGCGCCCGCCGCGCCGCGGCCCAGGCGACGGCCGACGCCGAGCGAGCCACGGAATCGACGGGAACCCGCAGCACGGTCAGCGTCAACACCGGCATCCCCACGGTGCCGGCGGTGCCCACGGTCCCCGCGGCCCGCTCCATGCCGACCCAGCCCACCGCGGGCAGCCCCGTCCTCCGCGACGAGGCAAGACCCACAGCTTTCCCCGGCCCCCGCAACAGCTGATTCACGCGCCCCCACTGCCCTCCCGCCCCACGACCGGGAGGGCATACGCATGCTCCATGCCCTGTCCCCTGTCCCCGCAGCCGCAGCCGCAGCCGCAGCCGCAGCCGCAGCCGCAGCCGCAGCGGTCAGACGCGGCCGTCGGCATCGCGACCGGCATGTGCACGACGGCCGCGGACAGGCCCACCGGCCGAAGTCACCCCGCCTGCCGGCAGCCGCGGCCAGCGGGAACCCGGAAATCGAGCCGCCGCCGCCAACCGCGAGCCGTCCATCCGCCGACCCGCCGACCCGTCAGCCCGTCAGCCCGTCAGCCCGTCAGCCCGTCAGCCCGTCAGCCCGTCAGCCGCCGACGGTGCTCAGCCCCACGGGGGCACCCGCACCCGACAACGAAAGCCGCACAGGTGGTGCGGGTGGGAACCCCAAAAACCCACCACCCACCCGCACCCGACCCCACAACCCTCACCCAATATCAGGCGGATCAATCCGCACCCAAACCACTCCGTCCCCCCCACCCCGAGCCATCCGCGAAGCCTGCGCAGCCTTCAGCGAAGACGCCAACGCGGCCCCTTTCCCCGGCGGCACCCGCACAAGCACCCGCTCCCACTGCTCCCCCACCGGCGGCGCCCCCACCCGCCGAGGCCCCCCCACCCCCGTCACCGGCAACGGCACAGGCCCCAACACCTCCGCCTCCCGAGGCAGTTCCACAGCCGCCAGAAACCCGGCCAGCGCCTCCGCCGCCCCGGACACCGCGGCCATCCGCGACACCGGCGGAAACCCCAGCTCCGCCCGCTCCCCCAACTCCCGCACCGCATGCCCCACCGGGTCCCACCGCACCAACGCCTGCACAGGCCGCAACGTGGGCTCGGCAACCACCACAACGGTCCCCCCGACCCCCTGCGCCCGCACCAACGCCGAAGCCGCGATCCACCTCCGCAGCGCATCCTCCCCGGCCCGCAGATCCGGCCGCCCGAGCATGGCCCACCCGTCCAGCAACAGGGCCGCCGCATAACCGCCCTCGGCGACCGGCTCCGCCCCCGGCGTACTCACCACCAGCGCCGGCGCCCCCGGCACCGTGTCCAGCACATGCTCACGCCCGGACGTCCGCACCGGCACAGCCGGAAACGCCCGCCCCAACTCCTCCGCGGTCCGCCGCGCCCCCACCACCTGCGCCCGCAACCGGAACCCCCCGCACTCCGGGCAGTGCCAGGCCTCCTCCTCGCGCCCACACCACCCGCACCGCAGCGCAGCCCCGGACTCCTGCCCCTCCAACGGCCCGGCGCAGTGCCGACACCGCGCGGGCTCACGGCAGTTGGCGCACGCCATCCGCGGCACATACCCCCGCCGCGGCACCTGCACGAGCACCGGCCCGTGCCGCAGCCCCTCCCTGACGGCCTGCCAGGCGAGCGTGGGGAGCCGAGCCGCCCGCGCGGCCTCGTCCCGCGCGAGATCCTGGTCCCCCACGGTCCGCACCAGCGGAGCGACGGCCCGCACCTGCTCCCGCGAGGCGACGAGAGGCCGGGCCCACCCGCTCTCCACAAGCTGTGCTGCCTCCACGGTGCAGCTCCAACTCCCCAGCAGAAAAGCGCACTTGTCCTGCGCCGCCCGCAACAGCAGCACCTCACGCGCATGCGGCTGGGGAGCATGCTGCTCGCTGTGGCTGTCGTCGCCGTCGTCCCACAGCGCGACGAGCCCCAGGTCCCGCACCGGGGCGAACATGGCAGCCCGGGTCCCCACGACCGCCCGCACCGAGCCCCGCCGTACCGCCAGCCACTCCCGGTACCGCTTCTCGGGCCCGGCGTCGGCTGTGAGCACGGCATGCCGCCCCTCCCCCAGCACCGAGGTCAGCGCGGCATCGACCCGCGCGACGGCCCGCCCGTCCGGTACGACGACCAGCGCCCCCCGTCCGGAGGCCAGGGTCGCCGCAACGGCCCGCGCCAGCTCCTCACTCCACTCCGGACCGGGCAGAGCGTTCCACACCGCGCGCGGCGCGCCCCCCGAGGCCAGCGACTCCAGAAACGCGCCCCCACACTCGTATCGCCCCCAGGAGCCCGTCTCAGGCATCCCCGGCGGTGGCAACGGCTCGGGAGAGGGCCGCTGCTCGGCCCGAGCACTGCGCGGCGGCACGGCGAGCTGCAGCACATCGGCGAGGCTGCCCGCATACCGGTCGGCGACAGCCCGGGCGAGCCCCAGAAGCTCCTCGCTCAGCACCGGCTCGGGCGAGACCACCTGAGCCAGCGCCGCCAGCGGCCCGGAGTAGTCCGACTCGGCGAGCCGCTCGACAAGAAACCCGTCGATCAGCCCCCCGCCCTCACGCCGCCCTCCCCGGACCCGCCCGCGCCCGGCCCCGAACCGCACCCGCACCCGCACCCCCGGCTGCGCGTCCGTGTCGAGCTCCTCGGGCACGGCATAGTCGAAGTAGCGGTCGAGATGCAGCACTCCCTTGTCGACCAACACCCGCGCGACCGGCAGCTCCTTGGCGAGCTCTGCCCCCCGCCACGTCCGCGGCTTGGCCCGCGGCACCTCGGCCTTCCGCACGCTCTCCCGAATGAACGCAAGCTGCTCGGGCTGCGCTCCCCCGGCGCCATCGTCCACCGACCCGTTCTCGCTGCTCACAGTTGCATTCTTACCAAACCCCACTGACAACCGACGCCGCCCGAGCCCGAAGACCTCCCCGCCCCCACAGCGTGGCCGAAATCACTTTCTCGACATGTCTGCCGCACCCGCACCCTCAAATCGCCTCGCCACCGGCCGCGGGCCGGGAGCGACGGAAGGGGAGTGCTGGAGCAGTCGCACAACTACGGGCCGCGCCCTGGGACCTGCTCGAACAGGACGCCACCCACCCCGCCCAGCCCGCGCTCGGGGCCTCCCACGTACCGGCTCACCGCCCAGCGCCGCTACGACCTGGGGGCACCGCGACGCGCGGCCACGCTCCTCGACGAGGAGACCGCACACATCCCACCGCACGCCTGCCGTACCCGCGCGAGCTCGACCACGCCCCGCCGGTCCTGGCCGATCTGCGCCGCCTTTCGCACACTCCCGGCAGGCACCGACCGCCGCCGCCCGGCGCCGGCGCTGATCCCCGATCCGCCCGTCACGCTCGCCCGCTCCACCGGCTCCCAGAAGGGACGCGACCACAGCCCGGCAGCGTCTTCCTCGCGCAGAAGTCGATCGCCACCGGGGCCTCGATCGACGCGGAGCAGGTGCGCCTCCTCCTTCGTCCCCGACGATTCCGATCCCGATCTCGGCCTGTTCGCGGAGCGGCCCGCCACCCTCGCGCGGGCACACGGCAGGTCCTCAGTCGCCGAGGAACGGACGCGCCGAATCTCCCGGGCCGCCCCGGCCGGATGAACCCGCTCGAACACGCCGAGGCCCGGCGCCCCCAAGGGACACCGGGCCTCGCGGCAGACCGAAAGGATCTACGGGACCTACAGTCCCGCGGCGTTGCGCAGCGCGTCCACGCGGTCCGTCTTCTCCCACGTGAACTCGGGCAGCTCACGGCCGAAGTGGCCGTACGCCGCCGTCAGGGAGTAGATCGGCCGCAGCAGGTCGAGGTCCCGGATGATCGCGGCCGGGCGAAGGTCGAAGACCTCGTCGATCGCCTTCTCGATCTTCTCGGTGTCGATCTTCTCGGTGCCGAAGGTCTCGACGAACAGACCCACGGGCTCGGCCTTGCCGATGGCGTAGGCGACCTGGACCTCACAGCGGGAGGCGAGACCCGCGGCGACGACGTTCTTGGCGACCCAGCGCATCGCGTACGCCGCCGAACGGTCCACCTTGGACGGGTCCTTGCCGGAGAACGCACCGCCGCCGTGACGGGCGTAGCCGCCATAGGTGTCGATGATGATCTTGCGGCCGGTCAGGCCCGCGTCACCCATCGGACCGCCGATCTCGAAGCGGCCGGTCGGGTTGACCAGGAGACGGTAGTTGTCCGTGTCCAGCTTGATGCCCTCGTCCAGGAGCGCCTTGAGCTCCGGCTCCACCACGAACTCGCGGATGTCGGGCGCCAGCAGCGACTCCAGGTCGATGTCGGACGCGTGCTGCGACGACACCACGACCGTGTCGAGACCCACGGCCTTGTCACCGTCGTACTCGATGGTGACCTGCGTCTTGCCGTCCGGGCGCAGGTAGGGAATGGTGCCGTTCTTGCGGACCGCGGACAGCCGCTTCGCCAGGCGGTGCGCCAGGAAGATCGGCAGCGGCATCAGCGTGGGCGTCTCGTCGGTCGCGTAACCGAACATCAGGCCCTGGTCGCCGGCACCCTGCTTGTCGAGCTCGTCCTCGTCGCCCTCGACCCGGTTCTCATATGCCGTGTCGACGCCCTGCGCGATGTCAGGGGACTGCGCGCCGATCGACACCGATACGCCACAGGAGGCGCCGTCGAAGCCCTTCTTCGAGGAGTCGTAGCCGATCTCCAGGATCTTGTCGCGCACCAGCTGGGCGATAGGCGCGTAGGTCTTGGTGGTGACCTCACCGGCCACATGCACCAGACCGGTGGTGATCAGGGTCTCGACGGCGACCCGGGAGGTCGGGTCCTCCTTGAGGAGCGCGTCGAGGATGGTGTCACTGATCTGGTCAGCGATCTTGTCGGGGTGGCCCTCGGTCACGGACTCCGAGGTGAACAAGCGACGGGACACAACGCTCCCTGGGGTTGCAGCGGCTGCTGGCTGATCATTGGCGGACGGGCTCGGAGGCTGCGCCCGGCATCGTCCGAGAACAGTTTATCGGTCGTGCTCGGCCAACGGCTCCCCCGTCTCGCCTCTCGGGAGTGCCGTGACCTGCGGCACGGGCATTGTGCCCAATCCGGGGCGGGCTTGACCAGGGGCGCCACGCCTTGGCGGCAGAGGTTCGAGGGGACCGAGAAGCGAATGAAACATTCAGTTGAGGCGGTGTGCCACCAGGTCCCACACGGTTTCGGCCAGGAACTCCTTCGGGCCGTGCGGCACCGGGGTCTCGCTGCCGTCGGCGCCCAGCACCACGGCCTCGTTCTCCTCCGATCCGAAGGTCTTGCGCTCGCCCACCTCGTTGACGACGAGGAGGTCGCAGCCCTTGCGCTCCAGCTTCGTACGGCCGTTGGCCAGGACGTCGTCGGTCTCGGCGGCGAAGCCGACGATCACCTGGCCGGGGCGGGCTCGCTCCGCCGAGATCTCGGCGAGGATGTCCGGATTCCGCACCAGGACGATGGGGTCGGGGTCCTGGCCGTCCTTCTTCTTGATCTTTCCGGCCGCGTACGTCTGCGGACGGAAGTCCGCGACCGCGGCCGCCATGACCACCGCGTCGGCGTCGGCCGCCGCCTTCAGCACCGCCTCACGCAGCTGTACGGCCGTCCCCACCGGGACGACGTCCACTCCGGCCGGGTCCGGCAGGCCGGTGTTCGCCGCGACCAGCGTGACCCGGGCGCCGCGCGCGGCCGCGGTGCGGGCGAGGGCGTAGCCCTGCTTGCCGGAGGAGCGGTTGCCGAGGAAGCGGACCGGGTCGAGGGGCTCGCGGGTGCCGCCGGCGCTGACGACGACGTGCCGGCCGGCGAGGTCGGGCTCCCGCACGCCCCTGGCAAGCACCCGGCGGCAGACCTCGAAGATCTCCGCCGGGTCGGGCAGCCGTCCCTTGCCGGTGTCGACGCCGGTCAGCCGGCCGACGGCCGGCTCGATCACGATCGCACCGCGTCGCCGCAGCGTCGCCACGTTCTCCTGGGTGGCGGGGTGCTCCCACATCTCGGTGTGCATGGCGGGCGCGAAGACGACCGGGCAGCGGGCCGTCAGGAGTGTGTTGGTGAGCAGGTCGTCGGCCAGGCCGTGGGCGGCCTTCGCGAGGATGTCCGCGGTCGCGGGGGCGACCACGACGAGGTCGGCGTGTTGCCCGATGCGCACGTGGGGAACCTCGTGCACGTCGTCCCAGACCTCGGTCGAGACCGGCCGGCCGGAGAGGGCGGACCAGGTGGCCGCGCCGACGAAGTGGAGGGCGGAGGCGGTGGGCACGACGCGGGTCTCATGGCCGGACTCGGTCAGTCTGCGCAGCAGCTCGCACGCCTTGTAGGCGGCGATGCCTCCGCTGACCCCCAGCACGACCTTCGGCTTGTCCACCGTCTCTCCCCGGCTCGGCAACGTACGAGTGCGACGTACGGGTCCATCACACACCACAGGCCCGACAGTCGCGCTGCCGGGCCTGTGGATAACTCAGCGAAAAGCTGAAAGTACTACTGCTACTGCGCCGGGCCCTCGACGGCCTCGGACGTCAGCAGACCCGCGTTGATCTCGCGGAGGGCGATCGAGAGCGGCTTCTCGTGGACGTGGGTGTCCACCAGCGGACCGACGTACTCAAGCAAGCCCTCGCCGAGCTGCGAGTAGTACGCGTTGATCTGGCGGGCCCGCTTGGCCGCGTAGATCACGAGGCTGTACTTCGAGTCTGTGGCCTCGAGGAGCTCGTCGATCGGCGGGTTGATGATGCCCTCGGGCGCGGAGATGGAAGAGGACACGCTCTACCTTCCGATGGATGGGAAAGATTCAGTGTGCATGACCGGAGACGATCACACGACATCCATCAAGGCTAGCAGCTCGCGCGCCACGTCCTCGACGGAGGTGTTGACCAAGGTCACATCGAACTCGGGTTCAGCCGCCAGTTCGATCTTCGCCGCCTCAAGACGGCGCTCGATCACCTCGGGCGGCTCGGTGCCACGTCCGGTGAGTCTGCGCACGAGCTCCTCCCAGGAGGGAGGAGCCAGGAACACCAGCTGGGCGTCCGTCATGGACTCACGGACCTGCCGGGCCCCCTGGAGGTCGATCTCCAGGAGGACGGGCTCACCCGCCTCCAGCCGCTCCAGCACCGCCGCGCGCGGCGTGCCGTAGCGGTTGCCGGCGAACTCCGCCCACTCCAGCAGCTCACCGTTGGCGATCAGCTTGTCCATCTCGTCGTCGGTGACGAAGAAGTAGTGGACTCCGGGCTTCTCGCCGGGGCGGGGCTTGCGGGTCGTCGCCGACACCGAGAGCCAGACCTCGGGGTGTTCCTTGCGCATATGGGCGACGACCGTGCTCTTGCCGACCCCTGAGGGGCCGGAGAGCACGGTCAGCCGCGGACGTTCACTCATGCAGCGATTATTCCAGCAATCCCGGAGTACCCGGGACTCCCTTCCCGGAGTGACCCGGTTCAGGAACCGGTGCTGCCGAACTCACGCTCCAGCGAAGCGATCTGGTTGGAGCCGAGGCCGCGTACACGGCGGCTCTCGGAGATGCCGAGTCGCTCCATGATCTGCTTGGCGCGGACCTTGCCCACGCCCGGCAGGGACTCGAGCAGGGCGGAGACCTTCATCTTGCCGATGACGTCGTTCTCCTGGCCCTGCTTGATGACCTCATGAAGAGAGGCGCCGGAGTGCTTGAGTCGATTCTTGACCTCGGCCCGCTCCCGGCGAGCCGCGGCGGCCTTTTCGAGCGCGGCTGCGCGCTGTTCAGGGGTAAGGGGCGGAAGAGCCACGCCTACGTCACCTCGGATGTCGAACTGTCGGATACGGACCGGTGAGGAACCTAGTCGCCCCACACCTGGGGAGCCACGAGCAACACGCTTGCCCGTTGACTCTGCGTCGGAGACTAGCGGCCAAGTCCGCCAGAGTCAGCGAGAACAGCGGAAAAGTCCTGGTCAGCCTCTGCCAGGTCGGACATTTCTGACATACTGCCCCGGATTTGAGGATGTATTCAGACTCAAGCGGGCCTCGAACCACTCGTCGGAGGACTCGAACGAGGAGATCGACCCTTGTCATCCGGTCGGCAGCGCCGCTCGAATCTCCTCCGCGAACCGGTCGGTGGACGCGCGCAGCGCACCGATGTCCGGGCCGTGCCGCAGCACCCCCCGGCTGACGTTGGGGACGACATTGCGGACGGCCGCTCCGAACACCCGGGGAAGGTCGGCCGGAGTGGCCCCCTGGGCACCGACACCGGGCGCGAGGAGCGGGCCGTTGATGTCGAGGTCGTACGACGACAGATCGCCGAGCGTGGCCCCGACGACGGCTCCGAAGGACCCCAGGGGCTCCTCCCCCGTGTTCTCGGCGGCGAGATGGGCCAGCATGGTCGCGCCCACGTTCCGGCCGTCCGCGCGGACCGCGTGCTGGACCTCGCCGCCCTCGGGGTTTGAGGTCAGCGCGAGCACGAACAGGCCCGCGCCGCTCTCGCGCGCCAGGGCGATCGCCGGCGAGAGCGAGCCGTAGCCGAGATACGGCGACACGGTCAGCGCGTCCGAGAACAGCGGGGAGTCCTTGCGCAGGAAGGCCTCGGCGTACGCGGCCATGGTCGAGCCGATGTCGCCGCGCTTGGCGTCCATGAGGACCAGCGCACCGGCCGCGCGAGCCTCCTCGACGGTCTTCTCCAGTACGGCGACACCGCGTGAGCCGAAGCGCTCGAAGAACGCGCTCTGCGGCTTGAAGACGGCGACCCGGTCGGACAGCGCCTCGACGACCGTGCGGCTGAACCGCTCCAGACCGGCCACGTCGTCGTCCAGGCCCCACTCGGTGAGCAGCGAGGAGTGCGGGTCGATCCCCACGCACAACGGGCCGCGCTCGTCCATCGCGCGGCGCAGACGGGCGCCGAAGGGCTCGTACGAGGTCATGCCGTCTTCCTCACGTCGGCGCCGACCGCGTCGGCGAGGGTGGCGTACGGGCTCGTGCGCAGGCGTGCGGCGAGGCCCTTGTGCATGGCGCGGGCCCAGAAGGGGCCCTCGTAGACGAACGCGCTGTAGCCCTGGACCAGCGTGGCACCCGCCAGGATGCGCTGCCAGGCGTCCTCGGCGTTCTCGACGCCCCCGACGCCCACCAGGGTGATCCGGTCGCCCACGCGCGCGTACAGGCGCCTCAGGACCTCCAGGGAGCGCGCCTTGAGGGGCGCCCCGGAGAGCCCGCCCGTCTCCTTCACCAGCGAGGGTCCGGATTTCAGACCGAGGCCCTCGCGCGCGATGGTCGTGTTGGTGGCGATGATTCCGTCCAGACCGAGTTCGACGGCCAGGTCGGCGACGGCGTCGACGTCCTCGTCGGCGAGGTCGGGCGCGATCTTCACCAGGAGCGGGACGCGGCGGGAGGCCACCATGCGGTCGGCGGCCTCGCGGACGGCGGTCAGGAGCGGGCGCAGATGGTCGACCGCCTGGAGGTTGCGCAGGCCGGGCGTGTTGGGCGACGAGACGTTCACGACCAGATAGTCCGCATAGGGCGCCAGCCGCTCCGCCGACTTCACGTAGTCGCCGATCGCGTCGGACTCCGGGACGACCTTGGTCTTGCCGATGTTGACACCCACGACTGTCCTGAAGACGGGCTCACGGGACGCCAGACGGGCCGCGACGGCCAGCGAACCGTCGTTGTTGAAGCCCATGCGGTTGATGAGCGCACGGTCCTGCACCAGGCGGAACAGCCGCTTCTTGGGGTTGCCCGGCTGGGCCTCCCCCGTCACCGTGCCGATCTCGACGTGATCGAAGCCGAGCATGGTCATGCCGTCGATCGCGACCGCGTTCTTGTCGAAGCCGGCGGCGAGGCCGAAGGGACCGTGCATGCGCAGCCCGAAGGCCTCGGTGCGCAACTCCTTGTGGCGGGGCGCGAGGGCTGCGGCGACGAAGGTGCGCAGCACCGGGACACGGGCGGCGAGCCGGATCCAGCGGAAGGCCAGATGATGGGCCCGCTCCGGGTCCATCCACTTGAAGACGAGGTTGAAGAAGATCTTGTACATGGTGTCCTCACGAAGAGGGGGACACCGTTTCCGGTGTCCCCCTCAGGGCTGCTAGTCGCGGGCCGCGGTCAGGTGTTCCGCGTGTTCCTGGAGCGAACGGACGCCCACGTCGCCGTGGTTGAGGGCGTCGATGCCCTGGACGGCCGCGGCGAGCGCCTGGACCGTCGTCAGACATGGGACCGACCGCGCCACGGCCGCCGTACGGATCTCGTAACCGTCGAGGCGGCCGCCGGTGCCGTACGGGGTGTTGACGATGAGGTCGACCTCGCCGTCGTGGATGAGTTGGACGATGGTCTTCTCGCCGTTCGGGCCGGTGCCCTCGGACTGCTTGCGCACGATCGTGGCGTTGATGCCGTTGCGCTTGAGGACCTCGGCGGTGCCGGAGGTGGCGAGCAGCTCGAAACCGTGGGCGACCAGTTCGCGCGCCGGGAAGATCATGGAGCGCTTGTCGCGGTTGGCGACCGAGATGAAGGCGCGCCCCTTGGTCGGCAGCGGACCGTAGGCGCCCGCCTGGGACTTGGCGTACGCCGTGCCGAAGACCGAGTCGATGCCCATGACCTCGCCGGTGGAGCGCATCTCCGGGCCGAGGACCGTGTCGACACCGCGGCCGTGAATGTCGCGGAAGCGCGACCACGGCATGACGGCCTCCTTGACGGAGATCGGCGCGTCGAACGGGAGCTCTCCGCCGTCACCGCTCGCCGGAAGCAGGCCCTCCGCCCGCAGTTCGGCGACGGTCGCGCCCAGCGAGATCCGGGCGGCGGCCTTGGCGAGCGGGACCGCGGTCGCCTTCGAGGTGAAGGGGACGGTGCGGGACGCGCGCGGGTTGGCCTCCAGGACGTAGAGGATGTCGCCGGCCATCGCGAACTGGATGTTGATCAGGCCGCGTACGCCGACCCCGCGCGCGATGGCCTCGGTGGAGGCCCGCAGCCGCTTGATGTCGTGGCCGCCCAGGGTGATCGGCGGCAGCGCGCACGCCGAGTCGCCGGAGTGGATGCCGGCCTCCTCGATGTGCTCCATCACACCGCCGAGGTACAGCTCCTGGCCGTCGTACAACGCATCCACGTCGATCTCGATCGCGTCGTCCAGGAAGCGGTCGACCAGGACCGGCCGTGAGGGGCTGATCTCGGTCGACTCGGCGATGTAGGCCTCCAGGCGGGTCTCGTCGTAGACGATCTCCATGCCGCGGCCGCCGAGGACGTACGAGGGCCGTACGAGGACCGGGTAGCCGATCTCGTCCGCGATGGCCTTGGCGCCGGCGAAGGTGGTGGCGGTGCCGTGCTTGGGGGCCGGGAGGCCCGCCTCGGCGAGGACGCGGCCGAAGGCGCCCCGGTCCTCGGCGGCGTGGATCGCCTCGGGCGAGGTCCCGACGACCGGTACGCCGTTGTCCTTGAGCGCCTGCGCCAGACCCAGCGGGGTCTGTCCACCGAGCTGCACGATCACACCCGCGACCGGCCCGGCCTGCTGCTCGGCGTGGACGATCTCCAGGACGTCCTCCAGCGTGAGCGGCTCGAAGTACAGCCGGTCGGAGGTGTCGTAGTCGGTGGAGACGGTCTCCGGGTTGCAGTTGACCATCACGGTCTCGTACCCGGCGTCGCTCAGCGCGAAGGATGCGTGGACGCAGGAGTAGTCGAACTCGATGCCCTGGCCGATACGGTTCGGACCCGAGCCCAGGATGATCACCGCGGGCTTGGTCCGGGGCGCGACCTCGTTCTCCTCGTCGTAGGAGGAGTAGAAGTACGGCGTCTTTGCGGCGAACTCGGCCGCGCAGGTGTCGACGGTCTTGTAGACCGGGCGCACGCCGAGCGCGTGCCGCACCTCGCGCACCACGTCCTCGCGCAGCCCCCGGATCTCACCGATCTGCTGGTCGGAGAAGCCGTGCCGCTTGGCCTCGGCGAGGAGATCGGCGTCCAAGCGCTCGGCGGAGGCCAGCTCGTCCGCGGTCTCCTTGATCAGGAAGAGCTGGTCGACGAACCAGGGGTCGATCTTGGTGTACTCGAAGACCTCCTCGGGCGTGGCGCCCGCGCGGATGGCCTGCATGACCACGTTGATGCGACCGTCGGTGGGCCGTACGGACTCCTCCAGGAGAGCCGTCTTGTCACCGGGCTCGCCGACGAAGGTGAACTGGCTGCCCTTCTTCTCCAGCGAGCGCAGCGCCTTCTGGAAGGCCTCGGTGAAGTTGCGGCCGATGGCCATGGCCTCGCCGACCGACTTCATGGTGGTCGTCAGCGTCGAGTCCGCGGACGGGAACTTCTCGAAGGCGAAGCGGGGCGCCTTCACGACCACGTAGTCGAGTGTCGGCTCGAAGGAGGCCGGGGTCTTCTCGGTGATGTCGTTGGGGATCTCGTCCAGCGTGTAGCCGACGGCGAGCTTCGCCGCGATCTTGGCGATGGGGAACCCGGTTGCCTTGGAGGCGAGCGCCGAGGAACGCGACACGCGCGGGTTCATCTCGATGACGATGACACGGCCGTCGACCGGGTCGATCGCGAACTGGATGTTGCAGCCGCCGGTGTCGACGCCGACTTCACGGATGATCGCGATACCGACGTCTCGGAGCCGCTGGTACTCGCGGTCGGTCAGCGTCATCGCGGGCGCGACGGTGATGGAGTCACCGGTGTGCACGCCCATGGGGTCGAAGTTCTCGATGGAGCAGACGACCACGACGTTGTCGTGCTTGTCGCGCATCAGCTCCAGTTCGTACTCCTTCCAGCCGAGGATGGACTCCTCCAGGAGCACCTCGGTGGTCGGGGAGAGCGTGAGGCCCTGACCGGCGATGCGGCGCAGCTCCTCCTCGTCGTGCGCGAAGCCGGAGCCGGCGCCGCCCATGGTGAAGGAGGGACGGACGACGACCGGGTAGCCGCCCAGCGTCTCGACACCCTGGAGGACGTCGTCCATGGAGTGGCAGATGACCGAGCGGGCGGACTCGCCGTGCCCGATCTTCTTGCGGACCTCCTCCACGACGTCCTTGAACAGGTCGCGGTCCTCGCCCTTGTTGATCGCCTCGACGTTGGCGCCGATCAGCTCGACGCCGTACTTGTCGAGGGTGCCGGCCTCGTGCAGCGAGATCGCCGTGTTGAGGGCCGTCTGACCGCCCAGGGTGGGCAGTAGGGCGTCGGGACGCTCCTTGGCGATGATCTTCTCGACGAACTCCGGGGTGATCGGCTCGACGTAGGTGGCGTCGGCGATCTCCGGGTCGGTCATGATCGTCGCCGGGTTGGAGTTGACCAGGATGACGCGCAGGCCTTCGGCCTTGAGGACGCGGCACGCCTGTGTGCCGGAGTAGTCGAACTCGGCGGCCTGGCCGATGACGATCGGGCCGGAGCCGATGACCAGGACGGACTGGATATCGGTGCGCTTAGGCACGCTGGCCCTCCATCAGAACTGTGCTCATCAAAGACGTGAAGCGGTCGAACAGGTAGGCGGCGTCGTGCGGGCCCGCTGCCGCCTCGGGGTGGTACTGGACGGAGAAGGCCGGCTGGTCGAGCAGCTGGAGCCCTTCCACGACGTTGTCGTTCAGGCAGACGTGCGAGACCTCGACGCGCCCGAACCTGGTCTCGCTGACCTTGTCGAGCGGCGCGTCCACGGCGAACCCGTGGTTGTGCGCGGTGACCTCGACCTTGCCGGTCGTACGGTCCTGCACGGGCTGGTTGATGCCGCGGTGGCCGTACTTCAGCTTGTAGGTGCCGAAGCCGAGCGCGCGGCCGAGGATCTGGTTGCCGAAGCAGATGCCGAACAGGGGCGTCCTGCGCTCCAGGACGGCGGTCATCAGCGCGACCGGGCCCTCGGCGGTGGCCGGGTCGCCGGGTCCGTTGGAGAAGAAGACTCCGTCGGGGGCGACCGCGTAGACGTCGTCCGCGGTGGCCGTCGCCGGCAGCACGTGCACCTCGATGCCGCGCTCGGCCATGCGGTGCGGGGTCATGCCCTTGATGCCGAGGTCGATGGCGGCGACGGTGAACTTCTTCTCGCCGATCGCGGGGACGACGTACGCCTCCTTGGTGGCGACCTCTTCGTAGAGCGAGGCGCCCTTCATGTGCGGCTGGGCCTGCACACGCGCGACCAGCTCGGACTCGGGGGCGATCGCCTCACCGGAGAAGATCCCCGACCGCATGGAGCCGCGCTCGCGCAGGTGGCGGGTGAGCGCGCGGGTGTCGATGCCGCTGATGCCGACGATGTCCTGCGCGACCAGCTCGTCGTCAAGGGAGCGCTTGGCACGCCAGTTGGACGGCACGCGCGCGGGGTCGCGCACGACGTAGCCGGAGACCCAGATGCGGCTCGACTCGTCGTCCTCGTCGTTCCAGCCGGTGTTGCCGATCTGCGGGGCGGTCGCGACGACGATCTGACGGTCGTACGACGGGTCGGTCAGGGTCTCCTGGTAGCCGGTCATGCCGGTGGAGAACACGGCCTCGCCGAAGGTCTCCCCCACGGCCCCGTAGGCACGGCCGCGGAAGATCCGGCCGTCCTCCAGGACGAGTACCGCGGGGGCCTTCGTGGCCCCCCTTGTGGAGGTCGTCATCGTGCGCCTTCCGTTTCCGTCTTGTTGATCATGGAGTTAATGGCGCCGACCCACTCGGTGTGCTCGGCCGCGCGGTCCGAGCGGAACCCCGAGTCGATCAGCCGCTCGCCGTGGGCCCAGGTCACGACCAGGAGCCCGCCCTCGGTCAGGACCTTGCCTGCGATGCCCTTGCCGAGCACGGCTTCGCGCAGGGCGTCGGCGGGGATGAAGAAGTCCGTCGCGCCGGGGCGCACGACGTCCAGTCCCGCGTCCGTCAGCGTGAGCTCGACCCGGCTGCGGGTGCCGAGGCCGTGCGCCACGATCCGGTCGAGCCACTGACCCGCGGTGGTGGAGCCGTGGTAGCGGCCGCTCATGCTCAGTTTCGCCGCGCCGAGGTCGTCCGGCGAGGTGTGCAGCTCGGGCAGGTCGCCCTGGAGCGTGCCGCGCCACTTCCAGCCCTCGCGCATCAGCCAGTAGACGAGCGCGACGAACAGGGCGAGGCCGACCAGCCAGCCGACGCGGGCCGCCCAGTCGGTGACCTCGGCCGACTTCTTCTCGGCTGCGAGCAGGATTACAGGTGTCACGTGAGCTTCCCGTCGACGAGCGTGGCCTTGCCCCGGAGCCACGTGTGCGTGACACGGCCCGGCAGCTCACGCCCCTCGTACGGAGTGTTGCGGCTGCGCGAGGCGAAGCCCGCGGGGTCCACGGACCCACGGTATTCCGTGTCGACGAGCGTGAGGTTGGCGGGCTCACCAGCCGAGACGGGACGGCCGTGGCCCGCCGCCCGCCCGATCTCGGCGGGCTTGACGGACATGCGCTCGGCGACCCCGGCCCAGGTGAGGAGCCCGGTGTCCACCATGGTCTCCTGCACCACTGACAACGCGGTCTCCAGGCCCACCATCCCCATGGCGGCCGCGGCCCACTCGCAGTCCTTGTCCTCGTGCGGGTGCGGGGCGTGGTCGGTGGCGACGATGTCGATCGTGCCGTCGGCGAGCGCCTCTCGCAGCGCGAGCACGTCCTGCTCGGTGCGGAGCGGCGGGTTCACCTTGTAGACGGGGTTGTACGTCCGCACCAGCTCGTCGGTGAGGAGCAGGTGGTGCGGGGTGACCTCGGCGGTGACGTCGATGCCGCGGGACTTGGCCCAGCGGACGATCTCGACGGACCCGGCGGTCGACAGGTGGCAGATATGGACGCGGGAGCCGACGTGCTCGGCGAGCAGGACGTCCCGGGCGATGATCGATTCCTCGGCCACCGCGGGCCAGCCCCCGAGTCCCAGTTCGGCGGAGACGATGCCCTCGTTCATCTGGGCGCCCTCGGTCAGCCGCGGCTCCTGCGCGTGCTGGGCGACGACCCCGCCGAAGGCCTTCACGTACTCCAGGGCGCGGCGCATGATCACAGCGTCGTCGACGCACTTGCCGTCGTCGGAGAAGACGGTCACACCGGCGGCCGACTCGTACATGGCCCCGAGCTCGGCGAGCTTGCGGCCCTCCAGGCCGACCGTGACGGCCCCGATAGGCTGCACGTCGCAGTAGCCGTGCTCCTGCCCGAGCCGGTAGACCTGCTCGACCACACCGGCGGTGTCGGCGACCGGGAAGGTGTTGGCCATGGCGAACACGGCGGTGTAGCCGCCGGAGGCCGCCGCGCGCGTGCCGGTCAGCACGGTCTCGGAGTCCTCGCGGCCCGGCTCACGCAGATGGGTGTGCAGGTCGACGAGGCCCGGAAGAAGCACCTTGCCTGCGGCCTCGACGACCTCGGCGCCCGCGTCGGAGAGCCCGGCTCCGACGGCCTCGATCACGGCGCCGTCGATCAGCACGTCCTGCGGCTCGCCGCCGAGCACCTTCGCACCACGGATCAGGATCTTGCTCATGTGTCTTACTTCTCCTCGATACGGGTGGGGGACACGGCGGGCACGTTCTTCGAATCGACCACAGCGCCACCGAGCAGCAGGTACAGAACGGCCATCCGGATGGACACTCCGTTGGCGACCTGCTCGACGACGGTGCAGCGGTCGGAGTCGGCCACCTCGGCGGTGATCTCCATGCCGCGGACCATCGGTCCGGGGTGCATCACGATGGCGTGTTCCGGCATCCGCGCCATGCGGTCGCCGTCCAGGCCGTAGCGCCGGGAGTACTCGCGCTCGGTCGGGAAGAACGCGGCGTTCATGCGCTCCCGCTGCACGCGGAGCATCATCACCGCGTCGGACTTGGCGAGCGTGCTGTCCAGGTCGTACGACACCTCGCACGGCCAGGTCTCGACGCCGACCGGCACCAGGGTGGGCGGCGCGACGAGGGTGACCTCGGCGCCGAGGGTGTGCAGCAGGGCGACGTTGGAGCGGGCGACCCGGCTGTGGAGCACGTCCCCGACGAGCGTGATGCGCTTGCCGGCCAGGTCCTGGCCGAGCCCGGCGTCCCGCCCGACGAGCCGGCGGCGCATGGTGAACGCGTCCAGCAGGGCCTGGGTCGGGTGCTGGTGCGTCCCGTCGCCGGCGTTGATGACGGCGGCATCGATCCAGCCGGAGTTGGCCAGGCGGTACGGCGCTCCGGAGGCACCGTGGCGGATGACCACGGCGTCGACACCCATGGCCTCCAGGGTCTGGGCGGTGTCCTTCAGGGACTCGCCCTTGGACACGCTCGACCCCTTGGCGGTGAAGTTGATGACGTCCGCCGAGAGGCGCTTCTCGGCGGCTTCGAAGGAGATACGCGTGCGCGTGGAGTCCTCGAAGAAGAGGTTGACGATCGTACGGCCGCGCAGGGTCGGCAGTTTCTTGATCGGCCGGTCGGCGACCCGGGCCATCTCCTCGGCGGTGTCGAGGATCAGGACGGCGTCGTCGCGGGTGAGGTCGGCGGCCGAGATGAGATGACGCTGCATCTGTCAGGCTCCGTAAGGAAGTTCGGGAGATTACGGGCAAGCGAGGGCACGCCGAGCACCGGTGTGCCGGAGCGGCCCGCTACTGGGTCTGCTTCACACCGAGCAGCACGGTGTCGCGACCGTCCTCCTCGGTGAGCTGGACCTTGACCGTCTCCCGCAACGACGTGGGGAGGTTCTTGCCGACGTAGTCGGCGCGGATGGGCAGCTCGCGGTGGCCTCTGTCGACGAGGACCGCGAGCTGCACCGCGCGCGGGCGCCCGATGTCGTTCAGGGCGTCCAGGGCGGCGCGGATGGTGCGGCCGGAGAAGAGCACGTCGTCGACGAGGACGACCAGCCGGCCGTCGATGCCGTCACCGGGGATCTCGGTGCGGGCCAGCGCACGCGGCGGATGCATGCGCAGATCGTCGCGGTACATGGTGATGTCGAGCGAACCGACCGGGATCTTGCGGTCGGTGATCTCCTCCAGCTTGACGGCGAGCCGCTGGGCGAGAAAGACGCCTCGGGTGGGAATGCCGAGGAGCACCACGTCGTCGGCGCCCTTGGCGCGTTCGACGATCTCGTGGGCGATACGGGTCAGCACGCGCGCGATGTCGGGGCCCTCGAGAACGGGTCGGGCATCGGCGGCGGCTTGCGATTCCTGCTGGCTGTCCATACGAAACGGACCTCCTTCTCCGCCTCACGGGACGGACCTTAAAGGACGTCGGATTTGCGCCATCCACGGTAGCAGGCCGAAACGACGTCCCTGATCACCCCCTTGGCCCAATCGGTCACATCTCCCGCGGAAGAGTCGGTGTGGACCATTCGGCTTGACGCAGAAGAGTCACGCTGCGTAACCTCACAGTGAGTTACCAGACGCGCGGCTCGGGACCACTGCAGCCGCGTCGATCCAGTGTCCGGGGAGCTATATGTCCAGCGAATACGCCAAACAGCTCGGGGCCAAGCTCCGGGCCATCCGCACCCAGCAGGGCCTTTCCCTCCACGGTGTCGAGGAGAAGTCCCAGGGACGCTGGAAAGCGGTCGTGGTCGGTTCGTACGAGCGTGGCGACCGCGCGGTGACCGTGCAGCGCCTTGCCGAGTTGGCGGATTTCTACGGCGTGCCGGTGCAGGAACTGCTGCCGGGCACCACTCCGGGCGGGGCAGCCGAGCCGCCGCCGAAGCTGGTCCTCGACCTGGAGCGACTGGCCCATGTACCGGCCGAGAAGGCGGGCCCCCTCCAGCGCTACGCGGCGACGATCCAGTCCCAGCGCGGTGACTACAACGGCAAGGTGCTCTCGATCCGCCAGGACGACCTGCGCACACTCGCCGTCATCTACGACCAGTCGCCCTCGGTCCTCACCGAGCAGCTGATCAGCTGGGGTGTATTGGACGCGGACGCCCGTCGCGCGGTGTCCCACGAAGAGAGCTGAGCCGCTCCCAGCCTCAGCAGAAACGTGCCGCCGGGGTGGCCGTAACTTCACTGTTCCGGCCACCCCGGCGGCTTTCTGCGGGCGCTGTGGGTCTCAGCCGTACGGGAACGCCTGAGGGCCCGCAGCGGTCTCGCTGCGGGCCCTCAGGCGTTCCGCGTCTCTTGCGCCTCGTCGGCGCACGGCGCAGTCCTACGCCTCGTCGCGGCGCAGCGAAGGCTTCAGGTCCTTGAGTCGGCCCAGCAGGCCGTTCACGAACGAGGGCGACTCGTCCGTGGAGAACTCCTTGGCCAGCTGCACCATCTCGTCGAGCACCACGGCGTCCGGGGTCTCGTCGGCCCAGATCAGCTCGTAGGCGCCGAGACGCAGGATGTTGCGGTCGACGACCGGCATCCGGTCCAGCGTCCAGCCGACCGAGTACTGCGCGATGAGCTCGTCGATACGCTTCGCGTGCGCCGCGTAGCCCTCGACCAGCTGCATCGTGTACTCGCTCACCGGCGGCTGCCGGGTGTCTCCCCGGGAGAGCCGGATCCAGTCCGCGAGGACCGTCAGGACATCGGCGTCGCGCTGGTCGCCCTCGAAGAGGATCTGGAAGGCGCGCTTGCGGGCCGTGTTGCGGGCAGCCACGGTTAGCTGTTCACCCGGCCGAGGTAGTCGCTCGTGCGGGTGTCGACCTTGATCTTCTCACCGGTGGTGATGAAGAGCGGGACCTGGATCTGGTGACCTGTCTCCAGGATGGCGGGCTTGGTGCCACCGGTGGAGCGGTCGCCCTGGACGCCCGGCTCGGTCTCCTGGATGACGAGCTCGACGGCGGCCGGCAGCTCGACGAAGAGCACCTCGCCCTCGTGCTGCGCGACGGTGGCCGTGAAGCCCTCGATCAGGAAGTTCGCGGCGTCGGCGACCGTCTTGCGGTCGATCATCAGCTGGTCGTAGGTCTCCATGTCCATGAAGACGAAGTACTCGCCGTCCATGTACGAGAACTGCATGTCGCGCTTGTCGACAGTGGCCGTCTCGACCTTGACGCCGGCGTTGAACGTCTTGTCGACGACCTTGCCGGACAGCACGTTCTTGAGCTTGGTGCGCACGAATGCCGGGCCCTTGCCGGGCTTGACGTGCTGGAACTCGACGACGGACCACAGCTGGCCGCCTTCGAGCTTGAGCACCAGGCCGTTCTTGAGGTCGTTCGTGGAAGCCACGGTTGCGGAATCTCCTGGACTGACGTGGACGACCCCGGCGCACGCCTCTGCCTAGAGGGCGAGCAGCTCCTTGGTCGTGATGGTGAGTAGCTCGGGTCCGCCGTCCGCCTCGGGGCGTACGACGAGCGTGTCATCGATCCGGACGCCGCCCCGTCCCGGGAGGTGGACCCCCGGTTCGACGGTGACCGGCACGCAAGCGTCCAGTTTACCCATGGCCGCGGGGGCCAGCTGCGGGTCCTCGTCGATTTCGAGTCCCACACCGTGTCCGGTGAGCGACGGGAGGCCCTCGTGGTGCCCCGCGGACTCCAGTACCTGACGTGCCGCCCGGTCCACGTCACGGTAGGCCACACCGGGTGCCAGCACCTCGCGTCCGGCCCGCTGAGCGGCGAAGACGAGGTCGTACAGCTCGATCTGCCAGTCCGCGGGGGACGTACCGATGACGAAGGTACGGCCGATCTCGCAGCGGTAGCCGCGGTAGTTCGCACCCAGACAGACGGAGAGGAAGTCACCCTCCTCGACCCGGCGGTCGCTGGGGCGGTGGGCCCGACGGCCGGAGTTCGGACCGGTGCCGACGGATGTGACGAAGGCCGGCCCGTCGGCGCCGTGGTCGACGAGTCGGCGATCCAGTTCGAGGGCGAGATGCCGCTCGGTGCGGCCGACGAGGATGGACTCCAGGAGTTCGCCCAACGCCTGGTCGGCGATCTCGGCGCCGATGCGGAGGCAGGAGATCTCCTCCTCGTCCTTGATGATGCGGAGCTGTTCCACGGCACCGGCGAGATCCGCGAGGCGCAGGCGCGGGACGACCGAGCGGATCGCTCGGTACCGCGCGACCGTGAGGTGCTGTTCCTCCACGGCGAGCGAGTCCGCGCCCTGTCCTGTGGCGAGGTCTGCCGCGGCCACGGCGGGGTCACCTCCGGCACCGGGCAGGGTGTGGATGCGCAGGGCCCCGTCGGGGCGGCCGATGCCGGGACGGTCGTCCGGTGGGCCGGTGCACACCAGTAGATCCTCGGTGTTGCCGAGGAGCAGGGCGCTGCCCTGCGGGGCCGCGCCCGCGAGGTAGCGGACGTTGGCCGGGCGGGAGATCAGCGCGGCTTGACTGCCGCCGGCTCGGCAGCGGTCGCGTAGGCGGGCTCTACGGGTGGCGTACACCTCTGACATGAGTTGAGCGTAGGAGCGTTGCGGGTTCGGCGCCGTTCGAGGAAGGCCGAGTGGGGGTCGATCGTCTTGCGTGGACCCGGTGGGGGCTGGTCGCGCCCACGCGGCGGAGCCGCATATCGACACAGCCCCGCGCCCCTTGGTGGGTCCGGTCAGCCCTCCCCTGATAGGGCTCTACCAGCTCGGCGGACTCGCGATCGACCTCGCCAAAACGTCGTCCAGCACCTTCGCCGTCTGCGGTACGTCCATCTGGGAGTTGTCGATGATCGGGAGTCCCGAGCCGTACCACCCCGCCATCCGACCGTGGATCCGGGCGACCTCTTCGTCGGTCAGGCGGCGATTGCCCGAGCGTTCGGCGTTGCGCTCCAGGACGATCTCCAGGCCCGGCAGCAGGACCACGGGCAGCAGACCGGGGCCCACATGCCGCTTCCAGCCGCCGAGGCCGACCACCGGCCGGTCCGGGAACACCGCGTCGTCGAGGATGCAGGAGATGCCGTTGGCGAGGAAGTTGCGCGCGGCGAAGCCGCAGGTGCGGCGGGCGAGGCGGTACTGGGCCTCGGAGTGGTCGTTCCAGCCGGACTGGGGGTCGGCGAAACCTGAGCGGACCCATTCGCGTACGTCGTCGAGGCTGATGTGCGCGGTGGGGACCCGGCGGTGGTCGGCCCAGTACTTGGCGACGCTGGTCTTGCCGGCCCCGGCCGGGCCGATCAGCAGCACGGCGAGGGTGGTGCCGGCGGGATCGGACGCGGCGGCGGGCGGTGCGCTGGGTGCGCCCACGGGGGCACCGGGCGGCAGCGGCACATGGCCGGTGGTGTCCGGCACCGGCGCCGGGGAGTGCTGCGGGGCAGGCGGGACCGGGGAGTGCTGGGGCGCGGGCGGGACCGGGGGCGGGGCGAAGCCCGGTGCCGGGGGCGGTGGGGGCACCGGGGTGGAGCCCTGGTGCGCACCCGGGTGATGCGGTCCCGGATGGTGTGCGGCCGGCGACCAGCCGGTGGCCGGTCCGTGCCCCGGCTGATGGGGCGGCGGCAGCGGAGAACCCACTGCGTCCTGCATCCGGTGCCACTCCGTCTCGTCTTCTTCGGCTCGTTCGCCTCCGGGGCGCTCACGTCGGTGCCGTGAGCCCGAGCGCGCTCGGCCTCCCGTCCACGACGCGCCACTCCGGCTCACTCGCGGCAGGCTGATTGGCGCTGGCTGGGGGCATATACCCCCTCGCCACCGAACGGTACCGCCCCCGGCCGTCGTTTGGTGAACGGCCGGGGGCGGCCCGAAGTGCCCTCCCCGCAAGGCGAATCAGGCGGAACGCCCGTCGCGGGACTTACTGGCCGACCTCGCCGTACGCGGCGAGCAGCACGGCCGGGTCCGGTCCCTCCAGGACGGTGGGCTTGCCCAGTCCGTCGAGGACGATGAACCGCAGCAGATTGCCGCGGGACTTCTTGTCGACCTTCATGGTCTCAAGGAGCTTGGGCCACTGGTCGTAGCGGTAGTGCAGCGGCAGGCCGACCGACTCCAGGACAGTGCGGTGGCGGTCGGCGGTGGCGTCGTCCAACCGGCCCGCCAGACGGCCCAGTTCGGCGGCGAAGTGCATTCCTACGGCCACCGCGGCGCCGTGCCGCCACTTGTACCGCTCGTTCTTCTCGATGGCATGGGCCAGCGTGTGGCCGTAGTTGAGGATCTCCCTGAGGCCCGACTCCTTGAGGTCGGAGGAGACGACCTCGGCCTTGACCCGGATCGAGCGCTCGATGAGCTCGGCGGTGTGCGGGCCGGCCGGAGTGCGCGCGGCCTGCGGGTCGGACTCGATGAGCTCCAGGATCACCGGGTCGGCGATGAAGCCGGCCTTGATGATCTCGGCGAGCCCGGAGACGTAGTCGTTGACCGCCAGGGAGTCCAGCGCGGCCAGGTCGCACAGGACACCGGCCGGCGGGTGGAAGGCACCGACGAGGTTCTTGCCCTCGGCGGTGTTGATGCCGGTCTTGCCGCCGACGGCAGCGTCGACCATGGCGAGCACGGTGGTCGGGATGGCGATCCAGCGCACCCCGCGCAGCCAGGTCGCGGCCACGAACCCGGCGAGGTCGGTGGTCGCGCCGCCGCCCACGCCGACCACGACGTCGGAGCGGGTGAAGCCGGACTGGCCGAGCGCCTTCCAGCAGTAGGCGGCGACCTCGGCGGTCTTGGCCTCCTCCGCGTTCGGGACCTGGATGGCGACGGCCTCGAAGCCCTGCGCGGCGAGGTCGGCGCGCAGCGCGTCCCCGGTGTCGGCGAGCGCCTCGGGATGGATGACGGCGACCCGCTGGGCCTTCTCCCCGACCAACGCGCCGAGCTCACCCAGGAGTTGACGTCCCACCAGGACCTCGTACGGATCGCTGCCCGCGGTGCCGCCGACCTGGATGCGCGTCACTGCCTCGCTCATGCTTCTTTCAACTCCAGTGCGTCCAGCGCGATGTCGGTGACTTCTTCGGGTGTACGGCCGTCGGTGACCACGACCGCCGTGGCGATCGACTCGTACAGGTGCCGGCGGGCCTCCATCAGCTCGCGCCACTGCTTGCGCGGGTTGACCGCGAGCAGTGGACGCGCGGCGTTCAGACCGGTGCGTTTGACCGCTTCCTCTACGTCCATCGACAGGTACAGCACCCGCTGCCCGGCCAGCAGGGCGCGGGTGTCCTCGTCCAGGATCGAGCCGCCGCCCAGCGACAGGACACCGTCATGCCCCGCAAGCGCCCGCTCCACCGCGGCCTTCTCGATCGTCCGGAACACCGGCTCGCCCTCGTCGACGAAGATCTCCGCGATGGTGCGGCCCTGCTCGGTGACGATGTCGTCGTCGGTGTCCCGGTAGCCCACGCCGAGCCGCCCGGCGAGCAGCTGCCCGACGGTGGACTTGCCCACGCCCATCGGCCCGACGAGGACCACCACAGGGCTCATCGGATCGCCAGGTTGTCGAGGTAGGACCGCACGTTGCGGCGGGTCTCCACGACATTGTCGCCGCCGAACTTCTCCGCCACCGCGTCCGCCAGCACCAGCGCGACCATCGCCTCGGCCACGATCCCGGCGGCCGGCACCGCGGAGACGTCGGAGCGCTGGTGGTGGGCCTGCGTCGCCTCTCCGGTGGTCACATCCACGGTCTGCAGGGCCCGCGGCACGGTCGCGATCGGCTTCATGGCGGCCCGGACCCGCAGCAGCTCACCCGTGGACAGCCCGCCCTCGGTGCCGCCGGCGCGGCCCGACACCCGGCGGATGCCCTCGGAGGTGTTCACGATCTCGTCGTGGGCCTTGGAGCCGGGCACCCGCGCCAGCTCGAAGCCGTCACCGAGCTCGACGCCCTTGATCGCCTGGATGCCCATCAGCGCACCGGCGAGGCGGGCGTCCAACTTGCGGTCCCAGTGCACATGCGAGCCCAGACCGACCGGGACGCCGTAGGCCAGGATCTCGACCACGCCACCGAGGGTGTCGCCGTCCTTGTGGGCCTGATCGACCTCGGCGACCATCGCCTTCGACGCGTCCGCGTCCAGGCAGCGCAGCGGGTCGGCGTCCAGCTTCTCCACATCGGCCGGGGTCGGGTACACCCCGGCCGGGGCCTTCACCGAGCACAGCTCCACGACATGGCTGACGATCTCGATGCCGGCCGTCTCCTTCAGATAGGAGCGGGCCACCGCGCCCAGCGCCACCCGGGCCGCCGTCTCCCGCGCCGAAGCACGCTCCAGGATCGGCCGGGCCTCGTCGAAGCCGTACTTCTGCATGCCCGCCAGGTCGGCGTGACCGGGCCGCGGCCGGGTCAGCGGCGCGTTGCGCGCCAGCCCCGCCAGGATCTCGGGGTCGATGGGATCGGCCGACATGACCTGCTCCCACTTCGGCCACTCGGTGTTGCCCACCATGATCGCCACCGGGGAACCCAGCGACAGACCGTGCCGGACCCCGCCCAGGAAGGTGACCTCGTCACGCTCGAACTTCATGCGGGCACCGCGGCCATAGCCAAGACGCCGCCTCGCCAAGTGGTCCGCCACCATCTCCGTGGTGATCGGCACGCCGGCGGGAAGACCCTCCAGCGTCGCCACGAGTGCGGGACCGTGGGACTCCCCCGCGGTCAGCCAGCGCAACCTGCTCAACGGTGCTCCTCAGTGCTCGCGCCCTGGTACTGCCCTGCTTACGCGCGTCCTCGCGTACGGCAACGGCGCGACCAGGTGCGCGGCCCCGGCCCGCCACCTCCGATCCTCCCACGTTCGGCGCGGGGAACCGGTCACAGGTCCAGCAGACGGACGTGGACACACGTACCGGGCTCTCAGACCCCAGGCGGACGTCGCGACGGCCGCCTGGGCGACGACGGCCCGCCGGCATCACCGGACGGCTTCGCCGAAGGCGCTCAGCGGGCCGCCAGCGCGTGCTCGCCCGCCTTGCGCATGGCCTCCACGGGCGCCGGCTTCAGGCCCGTCATCTGTTCGACCTGGAGCACGGCCTGGTGCACCAGCAGATCGAGACCGCTGACCACGGCCCCGCCGATCATCGACCAGCGGGCGGCGAGCTCGGTCGGCCACGGGTCGTAGAGCACGTCGAAGAGGGCCGCGGGCCGCTCCGGTACGGCATGGGCGAGCGCGTCCGTCGCCCCGGCGGGGGTGGTCGCGATCACCAGGGGCGCGCGCAGGGCGTCGGCCGCGGCATCCCAGTCCGCCGTACGCACGTCGATGCCGAGGCGTTCGCCCCACTGCCGCATCTCGGCGGCCCGGCCCTCGCTGCGTACGTAGGCGACGACCTCGCCGGTGCAGATCCGGGCGAGCGCGGCGAGCGCGGAGGAGGCGGTGGCGCCGGCGCCCAGGATCGCCGCCGAGTCGACCTGTTCGATGCCCCGTTCCCCGAGGGCGGCGACCATTCCCGGGATGTCGGTGTTGTCGCCGAAACGGCGGCCGTCGGCCCCGAACACGACCGTGTTGACCGCCTCCACCGAGGCGGCGGTCTCGCTGATCTCGTCGAGCAGGGGGATGACCGCCCGCTTGAGCGGCATGGTCAGCGACAGCCCGGCCCACTCCGTACCGAGCTGCTCGACGAACCCGGGCAGGGCGGCCTCGTCGAGCTCGAACCGGTCGTACGACCAGCCCGTGAGCCCCAGCTCCTCGTAGGCGGCGCGGTGCAGCACCGGGGAGAGGGAGTGGGCGATGGGCTTGCCGAGGACGGCTGCCCGTCGGGCGTCAGCTGCCCGTGGCCTCATTGAACTTGTCCTTGAGCTTCAGGAATTCGTCGTGGGTCTTGGCGAATTCGGTCTTGTTCACGCCGTCGGTCGCGACGAAGTAGTACCAGCCGTCGTCCGTCGGATCGAGTGCCGCCTTCAGTGCGGTGACGCCAGGATTGTCGATCGGTCCGGGTGGCAGACCCTTGGTCGTGTACGTGTTGTACGGGTCCTTGTTGCTCTTGATCTCCGACTCGGAGATGTTGATGTTGCTCTGGCCCTTCAGGTAATTGAAGGTCGAGTCGAACTGCAGCAGACCGTAGGTCTCGGGGTTCGCGAGGTTGAGCCGGTTGTAGACCACTTCCGCCATCTTGCGGTAGTCGTCCTCGGTCTTGCCCTCCGCCTGGACGAGGCTCGCGACCGTGATGACCTGCAGCGGACTGTCGAGCTTGAGCGCCTTGGCCTTCGCCTCCAGGTCGTACTTGCCGTATGTCTGGGCGGCCTGGGTGACCATGTCCTTCAGTACCGTCTCGGGCTTCATGCCCTTCGCGGCGGGATAGGTGCCCGGATAGAGGAAGCCCTCCAGCGGGTCCTTGATTTCCTCATTGTCGTTCGCCCAGCTCGGCAGCCCGAGGCTCTTGTACTTTTCTTTGGCGGTCTTTCGCGTGGTGCCGGAATCAAGATCGAGTTTCTCGTCGATCAGCTTGTAGACACTGATGTTCCGTGCCCCCGGAGCAACCAGGACGTTGTTCTGGCTCTTCGGGTCGAGCATCATCACAACGGCGCTCTCGGCGGACATCTCCTTCTTCAGCAGATAGGCGCCGGCCTGGATCGACTTCCCCTTGGGGTTCTGCTCCTGGGCGGTCACGAAGGCGTCGACGCTCTTGACGACACCCGCCTCCTTGAGCAGTCGGCCGATCTCGTAACCGCCCGCTCCCTTGGGGATCTGGACGTTGACCATCTGGGCCGTGCCGTCCCCTGCGTAGTCCGGGGCCGCGGCGAAACGATTTTGGTAGAACTGGTAGCCGAAGTATCCGACGCCGCCGATCCCGCCGCCGAACACCAGCAGGACCACCAGACAGGCGCAGCCGCTCTTGCGCTTCTTGGCGCCTTTGCCGCCGCGGCTCCGCCGGTCGCCATGATCGCCCGACGGCTCGTCCGAGTCGTCCTCGTCGTCACCGCCGGCGAAGAAAGCGTGTTCGCCCTGGTCCGGGCCGGGATCCCAGTCGGTCTGCGGCTCCGATTCGGCACGCCGACGGCTCGGCGGCTCCGGTGGCGGGTAGGCGTCCGGGCTGCCGTAGTAGTCCTGCTGCTCAGCGCCGTACGCGGCGGCCTGCTGGCCGTACGGATCCGACGGGTCGGCGGGGTACGGGGCCTGCCCCTGCGCACCGGCCGCCCAGCCGGTGTTGTCGTACGACTGCTGCGACTGGCCCTGATAGGCCTGCTGGTCGTACTGCTGCTGGTCGTACTGCTGATGCTGCTGGTCGTACTGGTGGTTGTACTGCTGGTGCTGGTGGTTGTACTGCTGGTGCTGGTCGTACTGGCCGTCGTGCTGCGGGTACTGCTGCTGCGCCTGACCGTATGCGCCCTGCTGGCCGTCGCCCCAGCCACCGTTGTCGTACTGCGGCTGCTGCGGCTGTTGCGGATAGTGCTGCGGCTGGCCGCCGTAGGGGGACTGCTGGCCCGCGTGGGCCTGCTGTCCACCCCATCCGTCATCCCCGTACAACGGGTCCTCCGGATGCCACGGTTCGGAGCCTTCGCCCCGGCCATACTCAGTCATCGATCCCCTAGAGCCGCGAGGCGGCGGTCACCTGCTTTCACGATCCGGCTACCGCTCCGCCTCTTTCTGTGCGGTGACTGTTCGAATGTCGCCGCATCGCGCGGAACGTTACCGTATCGCGATCAGATGACCACTTCGACGCCCTCGCCGGGGGCTTTACCTGACGCCCGCTCGGATTCGAGTGCCTGTTGAAGGATGATCACGGCCGCTGCCTGGTCAATGACCGATCTGCCCTTTTTGGATTTCACTCCGGATGCGCGCAGTCCCTGACTGGCCGTCACCGTGGTCATCCGCTCGTCGACGAGCCGCACCGGAACGGGCGCGATTCCGCGGGCGAACTCCTGGACGAAGCCACGGACCTTCACCGCGGCCGGGCCCTCGCCCCCCTTGAGGGAGCGAGGCAGTCCGACCACGACCTCGATCGGTTCGTACTCCTCGACCAGCTGCTTCAGCCGACGCTGAGCTGCCGGGACGTCCCGGCCGGGGACCGTCTCCACCGGAGTGGCGAGGATCCCGTCGGGGTCGCACGAGGCGACCCCGATGCGGGCGTCCCCGACATCGATCGCGAGTCGACGGCCCCTGCGCATTACTTGGCCGTCTCCCCGACCAGGCGCTCCACGGCGTCCACGGCCTCGCCGACGGCCGCCGGGTTCTGGCCGCCGCCCTGGGCGACGTCCGGCTTGCCGCCACCGCCGCCGCCGAGGGTCTTGGCGGCGGCGCGGACCAGGTCACCGGCCTTGAGACCGCGCTCGCGGGCGGCCTCGTTGGTGGCGATGACCGTGAGCGGCTTGCCGTTGTTGACCGTGAACAGGGCGACCACGGCGGCCCGCCCGCCCTGGATGCGGCCGCGCACGTCGAGGACCAGCCTGCGCAGGTCGTCGGGGGTCGTGCCGTCCGGCACCTGGCCGGTGACGACCGCGATCCCGCGGATGTCCTTCGCGGACTCGGCGAGACCGGCCGCGGCCTGCAGGACCTTCTCGGCGCGGAACTTCTCGATCTCCTTCTCGGCGTCCTTCAGTTTGCCGAGCATGGCGGAGACCTTCTCCGGGAGCTCCTCAGGACGGCCCTTGATCAGCTCCTGAAGCTGGGCGACGACCGTGTGCTCACGGGCCAGGAAGTTGTACGCGTCGACACCGACGAGCGCCTCGATACGGCGGACACCGGAGCCGATCGACGACTCGCCGAGCAGCTTGACCAGGCCGAGCTGCGAGGTGTTGTGCACGTGGGTGCCGCCGCACAGCTCCTTGGAGAAGTCGCCGATGGTGACGACCCGGACGCGCTCGCCGTACTTCTCGCCGAACTCGGCGATGGCGCCCTGCTTCTTGGCCTCGTCGATGCCCATGACGTCGGCGCGGACGTCGAGGTCGCGGGCGAGCACCTCGTTGATCTTCTGCTCGACGTCGGTCATCACGGCCGTCGGAACGGCGGCCGGGGAGCCGAAGTCGAAGCGGAAGCGGCCGGGCTGGTTCTCGGAACCGGCCTGGGCGGCCGTCGGGCCGAGCGCGTCACGCAGGGCCTGGTGGGTGAGGTGGGTGGCCGAGTGGGCACGGGCGATGGCCGTACGACGACGGCCGTCGATCGAGGCGTGGGCCTTGGCGCCGACGGTCACCTCACCGAACTGAACGACGCCCTTGTGGACGTAGACGCCCGGGACCGGCTTCTGGCAGTCGCGGATCTCGATGACGGCACCGGAGTCGACCTTGATCTTGCCGGTGTCGCCGATCTGGCCGCCGCCCTCGGCGTAGAAGGGCGTACGGTCGAGGACGATCTCGACCTCGTCGCCCTCGGTGGCGGCCGGCGAGGAGGCGCCGTCGACCAGGATGCCGACGACGGTGGACTCGCCCTCTGTGTCGCTGTAGCCGATGAAGTCGGTCTCACCGACCTTGTCGGCGATCTCCCGATAGGCGCCGGCACCGGCGTGGCCGGTCTTCTTGGCCTGGGCGTCGGCCTTGGCGCGCTCCCGCTGCTCCTTCATCAGGCGGCGGAAGCCGTCCTCGTCCACGGAGAGGCCCTGCTCGGCGGCCATCTCCAGGGTGAGGTCGATCGGGAAGCCCCAGGTGTCGTGGAGCAGGAACGCCTTGTCGCCGGCGAGGACCGTGCCACCGGACTGCTTGGTCTCGGTGACGGCGGTGTCGAGGATGTTGGTGCCGGCCTTGAGCGTCTTGAGGAAGGCGTTCTCCTCGGCGACGGCGACCTTCTCGATGCGCTCGCGGTCGGTGACGAGCTCCGGGTACTGCTGGCCCATCATGGCGATCACGGTGTCGACCAGGTCGAGCACGACAGGACCGGAGGCACCGAGCAGACGCATGTTGCGGATGGCGCGGCGCATGATGCGGCGCAGGACGTAACCGCGGCCCTCGTTGCCGGGGGTGACACCGTCTCCGATGAGCATGACGGACGTACGCATATGGTCGGTGACCACGCGCAGGGAGACGTCCGAGTCGTGGGCGTCGCCGTAGGCCACGCCGGTCAGCTCGGTGGCCTTCTTGATGACGGCCATGGAGGTGTCGATCTCGTACATGTTCTGCACGCCCTGCAGAATCATGGCGAGGCGCTCAAGTCCGAGGCCGGTGTCGATGTTCTTGCTGGGGAGCTCGCCGAGGATCTCGAAGTTGTCCTTGCCGATGCCCTCGCCGCGCTCGTACTGCATGAAGACGAGGTTCCAGATCTCCACGTACCGCTCGTCGTTGACGGCGGGGCCGCCCTCGACGCCGAACTCGGGGCCGCGGTCGTAGTTGATCTCGGAACACGGGCCGCAGGGTCCGGGGACGCCCATGGACCAGTAGTTGTCCTTCATGCCGAGGCGCTGGATGCGCTCCTTGGGCACGCCGATGATCTCGTGCCAGATGCGCTCGGCCTCGTCGTCGTCCTTGTAGACGGTGATCCAGAGCTTCTCCGGCTCCAGTCCGTAACCACCCTTGTCCTGGGGGCTGGTGAGCAGCTCCCAGGCGTACTGAATGGCGCCTTCCTTGAAGTAGTCGCCGAAGGAGAAGTTGCCGCACATCTGGAAGAACGTGCCGTGGCGGGTGGTCTTGCCGACCTCTTCGATGTCGGGGGTGCGCACGCACTTCTGCACGCTGGTGGCGCGCGCCCACGGGGGCTTGACCTCACCGAGGAAGTACGGCTTGAAGGGGACCATGCCGGCGGGGACGAGGAGCAGAGTCGGGTCGTCCGCGATGAGCGACGCCGAAGGAACGACGGTGTGACCGCGCTCCTCGTAGAAGCTCAACCAGCGGCGGCGGATTTCAGCCGACTCCATCAGTGGTCCTCATTCCGGTTGTACGAATGCGTGGTGTACGTCGTGTTCTCGATGGCGGCGATGCGCCTGGGCGCCGGCAGTTCGGGATCTTCTCGGATACCGAGGGCGTCCGTCAGCTCGGCCTCCCGCTGGGCCATGTTGTCGCGGACGTCGACCGCGAAGCCGACCGCGCGGTCCTTGATGCGGGCGCCCGTCTCGATCGCCTTGTTGGCCGCCGTGGCGGCGAGGCTCTCGGGGGTCAGCTGCCTCAGCTTGCGATTCACCTTGGTGGTGGCCCAGACACCGGCGGCCACGCCGGTGGAGAACCAGAAAGTACGGCGGAACATCTCTTGAGCCTCAGTCCCTCTTCCCGCGGCCCCGGGAGACGGCCCGGCCCACGATCACGGTACGCCGGGATGCCTTCGCGGGCGCCTCGTCCTTGCGGCCGCCGATCGCGCGGCGCACGCCGTAGCCGAAGGCCGCGACCTTGACCAGGGGGCCGCCGAAGGTGGAGGCGACGGTGGTGGACAGCGCGGAGGCGTTCGACGTGACCTCCTGGACGTCCGAGGCGATCGCATCGACCCGGTCGATCTGGGTCTGCGCCGAGCGCACCGCTCCGGCGGCGTCGGCCAACAGCGGCACGGCCTGGTCGGTCACGTCCGCCACGAGTTTGGTGGTCGCCCTGAGCGTCTGGGCCAGCCTCGCCAGGGCTACGGCGAGGAAGGAGACCAGGATCGCCCAGAAGACGGCCACCAGGATCCCGGCAACCTCTCCACCGGACACTCTGGCACCTGCTCTCATGAACACCTGTGGACAACGGTGCCGAGCCTATCGCGCCGGGGACGGCGCTCCGCACCGGATTACCCCCTGCCCGCGCGGGAGTCGCCCGCGACGACTGTACGGAGTGAACACGCTTCAGTACGCTCCGTCTTCCATGCGCAGTCATCAGCCCGGCGGCACCGAGGCGAACGGCAATCTCCCCCTGGAGCTCGACGGGTTCGTGGGCCGCGATGCCGAACTCTCCGGACTGGCGCGGGCGCTCGACGCGTCCCGGCTGGTGACCGTGACGGGTCCGGGCGGTATCGGCAAGTCGAGGCTCGCGGCGCGGGTGGCCGACGGCCGGTGCGCGCCGCCCGACGGGGTGTGGCGGGTCGAGCTGGCCGCCGTACGCGATCCGGAGTTCGTCGACTACGCGGTCGTGGAGACGCTGGCACTCACGGATCACACCACCCGACTGCCGCGCGAGACGCTTCTCGCGCACCTCGCCGGGCGCCGACTCCTGCTGGTCCTGGACGGTTTCGAACATCTGGTGGACGCGTGCGCGGACCTGGTCGTGGACCTGCTGGGACGGGTTCCGGGGCTGGCCGTCCTGGCCGTCGGGCGCAGACCGCTGTCCGTGTCCGGCGAGCAGGTGTTCGCGCTGGGGCCGCTGAGCGAGGACGAGTCCGTGGAACTGTTCGCCGAGCGGGCCGGGCGGCAGGGGGTGAGGGCCGGGGACGATCCGCACGTGCGGGAGCTGTGCCTACGTCTGGACGGCATCCCGCTGGCGATCGAGCTGGCCGCGGGACGACTGGGCGCACTGTCCCCCGGTCAGCTTCTGGAGCGGCTCGACGACCGCTTCCGGCTGCTGACGGGCGGCGGCCGCGACACCCTCGCCCGACATCGCACACTGCGCACGGCGAGCGGCTGGAGCCATGAACTGTGCACGCCCGAGGAGCGGTTGCTGTGGTCACGGCTGTCGGTGTTCGCCGGGCAGTTCGACCTGGAGGCCGCGGAGTACGTGTGCAGCGGCGGCGGTCTGCACTCCGACGACGTCCTCGACGTGCTGTCCGCGCTGGTCACCCAGTCCGTGGTGACCCGCGAGGAGACCGCGACGGGCGTGCGCTACGGGATGCTCGACACCGTCCGTGCCTATGGCGTCGAGTGGCTGGAGGCGACCGGCGACGCCGTCCGGCTGCGCAGGCGGCATCGCGACTGGTACGTCGGCCTGGCGACCTGGTGCGAGCTGGACTGGTTCTCCCCGCGGCAGAACGAGGTGGTCGCCCGGATCGAGGCCGAGCTGCCGAACCTGCGCTGTGCCCTGGAGTACTGCCTCTCCGAGCCCGACGGAGTGGAGCTGGGCCTGCTGCTCGCGGGCTCCCTCTGGTTCTGCTGGGTCGGCTGCGGGCGTCTCTCGGAAGGGCGACACTGGCTGGAGCGCACCGTCGACCTGGAGCCGCCCGGAGCCTTGGAGCCGGGCCGTGATCCGGGGCCCGGGGACGAGCACTCCCGGCTGAAGGCCCTCTGGGTCCTCGGCCATGTGGGGATCCTGCAGGGCGACACGGTGCCCGCGCTGGCTGCGCTGCAGGAGTGCCGAGAGGGGGCGGAACGGTCCGCGAACCCGGCGGCCATGGCCTACGCCGAGCACCGCACCGGCTGTCTGGCTCTCGTCTCGGACGACATGCCCCGCGCGGAGACGCTGCTGCGCTCGTCGCTGGAGCGTTACCGGGAGATCGGCGAGCTCAACAGCAATGTGCTGATGGGCCAGGTCGAGCCGGCCATGGCCCGCGCCTTCCTGGGAGACCTGCCGGACGCGGTGCGGCTGTGCGAGGACGTGCGCCGGGTGTGCGAGGACCACGGCGAGCGCTGGGCGCGTTCGTATGCGCTGTACGTCCTGGCGTACGCGGCCTGGAGCGAGGGCGATCCGGCGCGCGCGCGTGAGCTGCTCACCTGCTGTCTGACCTGTGCGCACGCCTTCCACGACCTGCTCGGCTCGGTCCTGTCCATCGAGCTGCTCGCGCTGGTCACGGTGACCCAGGGCGACGCGGCCGAGGCCGCCGTGCTGCAGGGCGCGGCGGCCGCCCTGTGGCCGTCGGTGGGCCTTCCGCTGTTCGGCTCGGCCTACTACAACGGCCCGCACGAGCTGTGCGAGGCGACTGCCCGGGAGCGACTGGGCGGCGAGCGGTACGAGGCGTGCGTACGGCAGGGGGCCCGGCTCGACCGGGAGGAGGCGGTGGCCCGGGCCCTGCGGCGGGGCGGGCGGGAGCCGGAGCTGGAAGCGCTGCCGGCACCGCGCGGGCCGGTACGGCACACACCGGCCGCCTCGAAGACGCAGGAACCCGCCGCCTCGCCCACCCGGAAGGGCGGGGAGACGGCGGGCTGAGGTGATGCGTGGTGCTAGCGCCTGCTGGTGATCAGCGGGCGTAGTACTCGACGACGAGCTGCTCGTCGCAGATCACCGGGATCTCCTTGCGGTTCGGCTCACGGTCCAGGCGGAAGGCCAGGGCGCGGAGGTTCACCTGGAGGTAGCGCGGGGTCTCACCGTCGGGGGCGAAGCCGCCCTCACGGGCGACGGAGAAGAGGGTCTTCTCGCGGCTGCGCTCACGGACCATCACGACGTCGTCGGGCTTGACGCGGAAGGACGGCTTGTCGACCTTCTGGCCGTTGACCTCGATGTGGCCGTGGACGACCATCTGGCGGGCCTGGTAGATCGTGCGGGCGATGCCCGAACGCAGGACCAGCGCGTCGAGACGGCGCTCGAGCTCGATGATCAGGGCCTCACCGGTCTTGCCCTGAACCTTGGAGGCACGCTCGTAGGCGCGGACGAGCTGACGCTCGGACACGTCGTACTGCGCGCGCAGACGCTGCTTCTCCAGCAGACGGACCTTGTAGTCCGAGTTCTGCTTGCGGCCACGACCGTGCTCACCCGGCGGGTAGGGACGGGCCTCGAAGTACTTGACGGCCTTCGGGGTCAGCGCGATGCCGAGGGCACGCGACTTCTTGACCTTGGGGCGGGACTGGTTCGCCACAGTTTCTCTTTTCTCGGTTTCCGGCTTGTCAGGGTTGAGGGAGGTCGCATCCGCAGCCGGGGAAACCCTTCGCGCCTGGTGGACGTGATGGGCAGCCGCTCCCCTGGTCTGGGCACATACGTGCAGCACGCGAGTGGCCCACCGACCGGTCTCCCCCTGGGGGTGAGTGGTGGTGGGCTGCCCGCGACACCGATCGAACGGTGCGCGACGCTCCGGGAACCCACTGGGGGTTCCGGCTGACCGTCCCGTTCTGACTGCACGGGACACAGCACTTCGAGGGATTCTACAGGGTGCTCAGGACCGCTTGCGACCGAGGTTCCGGCGGGTCCACTCCACCGCGTCCGCGTAGCGGGCCTCGGCGCCGTGCCGGGTGGGTGTGTAGTACTCCCGGTCCTTGAGCTCCTCCGGGGCGTACTGCTGGGCGGCGATGCCTTCGGGCAGGTCGTGCGGATAGACATAGCCCTGGGCGTGGCCGAGCTTGGCGGCGCCCTTGTAGTGCCCGTCCCTCAGGTGCATGGGCACGGGCCCCGCATGCCCCTTGCGTACGTCCTCCATGGCGGCGCCGATCGCTGTGGTCGCCGCGTTGGACTTGGGGGCGAGGGCGAGGGCGATGGTGGCGTGGCTCAACGTCAGCGCGGCCTCGGGGAAGCCGATCATGGCTACGGCCTGGGCGGCGGCCACGGCTATGGGGAGCGCGTGGGGATCCGCGAGACCGATGTCCTCGCTGGCCGAGATCATCAGGCGGCGGGCGATGAAGCGGGGGTCCTCGCCGGCTTCGATCATGCGGGCCAGGTAGTGCAGGGCCGCGTCGACGTCGGAGCCCCTGATGGACTTGATGAGGGCGCTGGCCACGTCGTAGTGCTGGTCGCCGTCGCGGTCGTACTTCACGGCCGCGCGGTCCACCGTCTCCTCCAGGGTGGTGAGGGAGATCTCCGGCTCGCCCTTGTCGAGCGCGGCCCCGGCAGCGGCCTCCAGGGCGGTCAGGGCGCGGCGGGCGTCTCCGCCGGCGATCCGCAGGAGGTGGTCCTCGGTGTCCTCGGGGAGGGCCACGGCGTCCTTCAGACCCCGCTCGTCGCTCAGCGCCCGCTTCAGGAGCCCTCTGAGGTCGTCGTCGGTGAGGGGTTCGAGGGTCAGCAGCAGGGACCGGGACAGCAGCGGCGAGATCACCGAGAAGTACGGGTTCTCGGTGGTCGCCGCGATCAGGGTCACCCAGCGGTTCTCGACCGCGGGCAACAGGGAGTCCTGCTGGGCCTTGCTGAAGCGGTGGATCTCGTCGAGGAAGAGAACGGTCTCCTTGCCGAAGCCGCCGGTGGCGCGGCGTGCTCCGTCGATGACCGCGCGGACCTCCTTGACGCCGGCGGTGATCGCGGAGAGCTCCACGAAACGCTTGTTCGTCGCCTTCGAGACGACGTACGCCAGGGTCGTCTTGCCGGTGCCCGGCGGGCCCCAGAGGATCACGGAGGAGGGCCCGGCGGGGCCGCCGCTGCCCTCGCCGACCAGTCGGCGCAGCGGCGAACCCGGCTTCAGCAGGTGTTGCTGGCCCACCACCTCGTCGAGGGTGCGCGGGCGCATCCGGACCGCCAGGGGACTGCCGGCCGGATCCTTCTCCTGGCGCTCTTCCGCCGCGGCGGTGAACAGATCGGGCTCCACGTTCAAAACCCTATGTCACCGCACTGACAACGCCGTGGGCCGTCGGTCAGGCCCAGAGGCTGCTGCCCCAACGGGTCAGGATCAGCATGGCGATGACGCCGCAGTGCGTGACCGGCAGGACCCAGGTGAACTCGGAGAGGAAGCGCTTGAGCCAGCCCGGGGACGGCAGCAGGTCGTTGCGGATGTTGAACGAGGTCACGTACCAGAACATCGTGATCGTCGCGACCCAGGCCAGCGAGCACCACAGGCACAGCGCGTTGATCTTGTACAGCGACTGGAACTGCAGCCAGGTGCAGAAGGCCACGCCGAAGAGCGTGCCGAAGTTGAAGGTGAGCCAGTACCAGCGCGGGAAACTCACACGGGTCAGCAGGCTCATGCCGACGCAGATGACGATGCCGTAGCAGACGAGGCCGAGCACCGGGTTGGGGAACCCGAAGGCGGCGGCCTGCTTGCTCTCCATCACGCTGCCGCAGGAGACGATCGGGTTGAGGGAGCAGCTCGGTGTGAACGTCTTGCCGCTGACCTTGCCCTCAAGGATCTTGAACTTGTCGATCGTGATGACCCAGGCGGCGAGCAGTCCGGCGGCGCCGGTGATCACCAGCAGCAGGGCGAAGGCACGGCTGCCCCCCACCGTCCGGGGCGCTGCGTCGGCGGCCGCCGACGAGGGCTCGGGCTCCGTGGAGACGTCTTTCACTGTGGTCTTGCTCATCACGCCGATCCGTCTGCTTGAGAGTTGGACCTTCTTCGGGCAGATGGCCATTGTGCCGCACCCGTAGGCCTGTCCACCGTTCGGTGGACATAAGGAAGTACGCACGGTCGTTGCTGAGCGTTCGGTTCCGGCCGAGGCTCTCAGGCATGACCACACACGCGAACGAACTCGCGGTGGACGTTCGGGGGCTGCGCAAGCAGTACGGCGACGTGACCGCGGTCGACGGAATCGATCTCGGCATCCGCAGGGGTGAGGTCTTCGGCCTGCTCGGACCCAATGGCGCGGGCAAGAGCACCACGGTGGAGATCCTCCAGGGCAACCGGAACCGGGACGCGGGCGACGTCTCGGTGCTCGGCGCCGACCCGGCACAGGGCACACGCGCGTGGCGGTCCCGTGTAGGAATCGTCTGGCAGGACGAATCCGCGCCCGCCGAGTTGACGGTCGGCGAGACCGTCCGGCACTTCGCCCGCTATTACCCGAGGCCGCGGGACCCGGAGGAGGTCATCGGCCTGGTGGGTCTTGAGGCCAAGGCGGGCAGCCGGATCAAGGCGCTGTCGGGCGGTCAGCGGCGGCGCCTGGACGTGGCACTCGGCGTGATCGGCGGCCCCGAGCTGCTGCTCCTGGACGAGCCGACGACCGGCTTCGACCCGGCGGCCCGGCGCCAGTTCTGGGACCTCATCCGGCTGCTGTCCGACGAGGGCACCACGATCCTGCTCACCACGCACTACCTGGAGGAGGCCGAGGCGCTCGCCGACCGGCTGGCCGTGATCTCCCGGGGGAAGGTCGTCGCCGAGGACGAACCGGCCGCCCTGCGCGAGCGGTTCGGCACCGGCGCCACCGTCGAGTGGACCGAACCGGACGGCGCGCCGCGCACCGAGCACACCGACACCCCGACCAGGACGGTCGCCGAACTGACGCACCGCTTCGACGGCGAGATCCCTGGGCTCAAGGTGAGCCGACCCACGCTGGAGGACGTCTACCTCCGGCTGACCGGACAGGAGGACGCGCGATGACCACGACCGCCGTACGGTTTCGGACCGATGCCCACTCCGTCGGGCTGCCCGGCGCCTGGGGGCTGGGACTTCGGCGGGGTGCCCTGGAGATCAGGCAGTTCTTCCGCCAGCGCGACCAGGTGGTGTTCACCTTCGCCTTCCCGGTGGTCTTCCTGTTCCTGTTCGCGTCGATCTTCAGCGACGACGTGGAGGGGGCGGGCATCACCGCCTCGCAGCTGTACGTCCCGGCGATGATGGCCGCGGGCATCATGTCGACGAGCTTCCAGTCACTCGGCATCTCGATCGCCATCGAGCGGGACGAGAAGGTGCTGCGCCGGCTGCGCGGCACTCCGATGCCGCCGGCGGCGTACTTCCTAGGCAAGATCTGGCTGGTTCTGGTCACCGGTCTCATGGAGACGGCGATCCTGCTGCTCGTCGGCACCACGCTGTACGACGTCGATCTGCCCTCGGACGCCGGCAGGTGGTTCACCTTCGCCTGGATCTTCGTGCTCGGTCTGACGGCGTGCGCGCTGCTCGGCATCGCGATCAGTTCGGTGCCCAACTCCAGCAAGAGCGCGAGCTCCGTGGTCGTGCTGCCCTTCCTGGTCCTGCAGTTCATCTCCGGGGTGTACATCGCGATCGACACGATCCCGGGCTGGATGCTGAACATCGGTGCGCTGTTCCCGCTGAAGTGGATGTGCCAGGGGCTGCGCGGGGTGTTCCTGCCGGACTCGGCGCAGGTCCTGGAGCAGGCCGGCGGCTGGGAGTTCGGGCGTATCGCCCTGGTGCTGGGGGCGTGGTGCGTCGGAGGATTGCTGCTGTGTCTGCTGACCTTCCGGTGGAAGAACCGGCGCGACGGATGAAGGACTCGGCGGGGGCCGCCGGCGCCTACAGCTGGGACCGCTCGTTCCGGCTGTGGGACACCTACTTCGCCCTCATCTGGCTGGCCACCCTGGCGTTCGTGCTCGGCACACAGCACCCGGGGTGGCCGGTCCGCGTCACCGCGGCGGCGCTGCTGGTGCCGCTGGTCCCGCTGTTCGTGTGGACGGGCCGTCCGTTGCTGAAGGGCGACCCGCCGCCCGAGCGCCAGGCCCTCGGCTACCTCGTCGCGATGACGGCCCTGTTCCTGCCCTCGGCGATCCTGGTGGGCGAGACCCGGCTGATGACCTTCGCGCTCGTCCCCCAGTGCTTCATGACGCTGCGGATGCGGTGGGCGATCACCATGGTGGCCCTGATCAACCTGGCCCCGGTGGTGGGTTGGGCGCTGCTGTGGTGGCCGAGCGACCAGGACGTCTTCTTCAACGGGCTGTTCGCCGTGGTCACCCTCGTCTTCTCGGTGGCCGTGGGCAGTTGGGTGATCCGGATCATCGACCAAAGCCAGGAGCGGGCGGCCCTGATCGCCGAGCTGGACGCGAGCCGGCACGAGGTCTCGCGGCTGTCGGCGGCGCACGGGGCGCTGGCCGAGCGGCAGCGGATGGCCCGGGAGATCCACGACACCCTCGCGCAGGGCTTCACCAGTCTGCTGATGCTGGTCCAGGCCGTGGAGGCGGAGCTCGACCACGACCTACCGCAGGCCCGCCGTCATCTGGCCCTGATGGACGAGACGGCCCGGCTGAACCTCGCCGAGGCGCGGGCCCTGGTGACCGACGGCACCCCCGCCGACCTGGACGGCGCGACGCTGCCGGACGCGCTGTGCCGACTGTCGGCCCGGCACTCCGCGAGGCTCGACGTGACCGGCCGGGTCCGTCCGCTGCCGGCCGGCTCCGAGGTCGTCGCCCTGCGCGCCTGTCAGGAGGCGCTCACCAACTGCCGTAAGCACGCGGGAAGTTCGGCGAAGGTGACCGTCGACCTCGGCTACTCCGACGAAAGCCTCACCCTGTCCGTGCGGGACGACGGCCACGGCTTCGACCCGAAGGCCGCCCGTGACGGCTACGGCCTCGCGGGGCTCCGGGCCCGCGCCACCGAGGTCGGCGGGACGGTCCGGGTGCACAGCGCGCCGGGCGGCGGCACCACGGTCACCGTCCATCTGCCCGTGCCGTCCCCGAGGAGCTGTCCATGATCCGCATCATCCTGGCCGACGACCATCCCGTCGTACGGGAGGGCCTGCGGGCGATGCTGACCGCGGAGCCGGACCTGGAGGTGGTCGCCGACGCGTCCAGTGGGCCGCAGGCGGAGGCGCTGGCGGCGGAACTCCGGCCCGACATCGTGCTGATGGACCTGCGGATGCCGGGCGGCTCGGGTGTGGAGTCGATCGTACGGATGACCGAGGCAGGGCTGCCCTGCCGGGTGATCGTGCTGACCACGTACGAGACGGACCGGGACATCCTGCGGGCCGTGGAGGCGGGAGCGGCGGGTTACCTCCTCAAGGACCTTCCCCGGGCCGAACTGGCGGATTCCGTGAGGGCCGCCGCCCGCGGCGAGACGGTCCTGGCTCCGACGGTGGCCGCCCGCCTGGTCGACCAACTACGCACCAGGCCGGAGCGGCCCCGCCTGTCGGAGCGGGAGACCGCGGTGCTACGACTGGTGGCGGAGGGCTGCACCAACGCGGAGATCGGACGGCGTCTGTACATAGGCGAGTCGACGGTGAAGACCCATCTCCTGCGCGCCTTCGGCAAGTTGGGGGTGGCCGACCGGACCGCCGCCGTCACCAGTGCCATGCGGTACGGGCTGCTCGACCAGTGAAGCCGCCGATCAGGTGCCGTCGATGCGGTCGAGCAGGGCTCGGGCCTCGGCGGTGCGGTAGTGCTCGGGGCCGAAGGCGGCCACGCAGGCGTCGTGGGCGACAGCGGCCCGGGAGCGGGCCTCGGAACCGCGGCCCAGCCCCAGGAGGGCGCCTGCCATGGCCAGTTCGACGGCACCGGTCTCCGGGTGGCGCTGTTCCTCCGGCAGGCGCCGACTCAGCTTCTCGGCGCGCTTCGCCTCGGCGAGCGCTTCCTCGTGACGGGCCTGCCCGTTGAGACTGCGCGCCAGGCCCAGCCGCAGGGTCAGGGCGAACCGGTCCGCGGTGGAATGAGCGGCGAGGGCCTAACGGGCGAGCCGCTCGGCCTCCGGGTGGCGGCCCTGCGCGTTGACGGCATAGATCTGTCCGTTGCGGGCGGCCGCCTCCATACGCGGCCGCTCCGGCCCCCTGACCCGGACCGCGGCCCGGGCCACGGCCGCGCACTCCGCCTCGCACTCGGCGTGCCTGCCGAGCGCGATCAGCGTCTGGGCACGGTTCGAGCGCAACATCAGGGTCCGTGGGTGTTCGGCGCCGAAAGCCCTGCCGTACGCCGGCAGCAGCGCGTCGTACTCGGCGAGTGCCTCGGCATGGCGGCCCTGGGCGCCCGTCGCCAGCGCGGCGACGGCGAGCGCCAGTGGTGCTTCGTCGGGCCGGTCCGCGGCCACGGCACGGGCCTTGGCCTCCGCCTCGGCATAACGCCCTGCTTGCAGCAGGGCCACAACCGGGGCCAAGGCAGGCCTCACCGTGCTCACTTCGCCGTCTCGGCCCCGCGACCGGAAGAGTCTCATGCCCGGAGCCTACGAACTCGACGCACGCCCGTTCGAGATCATCGCGAAGCGTTTACCCGGCCGCCCGGCCCCGCTGGGGTCCGTCCGGCGGATCAGGCCGGCTTCGAGCAACGGCGCCTCGTAGACCCCGCGACGCCGGCATGATCCGCCGGACCGGCCCCTAGCCCAGCCTCGACTCCAGCTCCGCGACAATCTCGTTGACCCCGATCGCCGACTGCTCCCCGGACTGCATGTCCTTCAGCTGTACGACGCCCTCGGCGAGGTCGCGTTCACCGGCGACGATCGTGTAGCGGGCGCCGCTGCGGTTGGCGCTCTTCATGGCGCCCTTGAGTCCCTTGGCGCCGTAGGAGAAGTCCGCCGCGATGCCGACCTTGCGGAGCTCGGTGACCTTGCCGAAGAGGATCCGGCGGGCCTCCTCCCCCAGCGGCACCGCGAACACACTGGTCGTGGAGGGGAGTTCGAGCTCGACGCCCTCCGCCTCCAGGGCGAGGACCGTGCGGTCGACGCCGAGGGCCCAGCCGACGGACGGGAGCGCGGGGCCGCCGATCATCTCCGACAGCCCGTCGTAGCGGCCGCCGCCGCCCACCGCGGACTGGGAGCCCAGACCGTCGTGGACGAACTCGAAGGTCGTACGGGTGTAGTAGTCGAGGCCGCGCACCAGCTTCGGGTCGTCCTCGAAGGCCACGCCCGCCGCGGTGATCAGCTCACGGACCTCCTCGTGGTACGCCTTGCAGGCGTCGCAGAGGTAGTCGCGCAGCAGCGGGGCGTCCCCGAGCTGCTTCTGGACCTCCGGACGCTTGTCGTCGAGGACGCGGAGAGGGTTGATCTCCGCGCGCCGCAGGGTCTCCTCGTCGAGGTCGAGGCCTCTCAGGAAGTTCTGCAGCGCCTCCCGGTACACCGGACGGCACTCCTTGTCGCCCAGGCTGTTGAGCAGGATCCGGAAGTTCCTCAGGCCCAGCGTGCGGTACGCCTGGTCGGCGAGGATGATCAGCTCGGCGTCAAGGGCAGGGTCCTCCGCGCCGATCGCCTCGGCGCCGACCTGGGAGAAGTGCCGGTAACGGCCCTTCTGGGGGCGCTCGTAGCGGTAGTACGAGCCGGAGTACCAGAGCTTGACGGGGAGGTTGCCGAGCTTGTGCAGGTTCGCCTCCAGCGCCGCGCGCAGCACGGACGCCGTGCCCTCGGGGCGCAGGGCCAGCTTGTCGCCGCCCTTGGTCTCGAAGGCGTACATCTCCTTGGTGACGATGTCGGTGGACTCACCGACACCGCGGGCGAACAGCTCCACGCTCTCGAAGCCGGGTGTCTCGATGTAGCCGTAGCCGGAGTTGCGCAGGGGCGCGGCGATCGCCTCGCGGACGGCCAGGAACTTGGCGCTGTCCGGCGGGATCAGGTCGTACGTGCCCTTGGGGGCCTGAAAGGTGCTCACGGGAGGTCTCTCGTCACATTCCTCGTCGGGGAGCGTCTACGTCAGCTCCCGGGCCTGCGGCCACGTCCCGCAGATACGGGTTGGTGGCACGCTCCTGGCCGATGGTCGTCTGGGGGCCGTGGCCGGACAGCACCACGGTCGAGTCGTCGAGCGGCAGGCACACACGGGCCAGCGAGTCGAGCATCTCGGCCATGTCACCGCCGGGCAGGTCGGTGCGTCCGATGGAGCCGGCGAAGAGCAGATCCCCGGAGAAGAACACGGACGGGATGTCCGTGGTCTCGGGCATCCGGAAGGTCACCGACCCCTTGGTATGGCCCGGCGCGTGCGCGACGGTCAGTTCAAGGCCGGCCAGCTCCAGCTTCGCGCCGTCGGTCAGCTCCTTGACGTCGTCGGGCTCCCCCACGGTGATCTCGCCCATGAGGGGCATCCCGATGGAACGCCCGAGACCCATCGACGGGTCCTTCATCATGTAGCGGTCCTCGGGGTGGATCCACGCCGGTACGCCGTGCGCTCCGCACACGGGGACGACCGAGGCCACGTGATCGATGTGGCCGTGCGTGAGGACGACGGCGACGGGCTTGAGCCGATGCTTCTTGAGCGTTTCCTCGACACCTTCGGCGGCCTGGTGGCCCGGGTCGATGATCACGCACTCCTCACCGGCGGCGGGGGCGACGAGATAACAGTTCGTCCCCCAGGCCCCGGCGGGGAACCCGGCAATGAGCACGATCGTCCTCGTTTTGTGTCGGTACGGGTGGTCTTCCGGGCGGCTGCCCCAGTGGTCAGAGCCTACCGGCGCTGCCGATTCCTCAGCGAACCCATATACGGTACGGGGCACACGCAGGCGGTCGGCTCATAGGACGCACGCGTAACGGTCGGCGGACGAGACGCATGAGGAGAGAACCCCGTGGTCACCCAGGAACAGCGGAAGCGGCAGCTCGCGCGGGAGAAGTTCTTGCGGCAGCAGCAGCGGCGCACGGCCGCGCGCCGTAAGGCCCGTGTACGCAACTCTGTGATCGCGTCGGTGCTCGGCGTGATCCTGGTGGGCAGCCTGGCGCTCTACACGACCGGCGTCCTCAAGGACGACGACAAGGCCAGCGCGAGCGCGGAGACCAGCCCCAGCGCGGCGGCGACCAGCAAGGCGCCGGACCCGTGCGAGAAGGCGGCCGCCGGCAAGGTCGAGACGCAGACCTGGAAGAAGGAGCCGGCGATGTCCATCGACAAGTCGGCGAAGTACACCCTGAACCTCGCCACGACCTGCGGTGAGATCGGCATCGCGCTGAAGGCGTCGGCGGCCCCGCACACCGTCAACTCGTTCGACTTCCTCGCGGGCAAGGGCTTCTTCGACCACACCAAGTGCCACCGGCTCACCACCAACGGCATCTACGTCCTGCAGTGCGGCGACCCGACGGGCTCCGGCAGCGGCGGACCGGGCTACACCATCCCGGACGAAAACCTGAAGGACAAGAGCCTCAAGAGCAACGTCTACCCGGCGGGCACGGTCGCAATGGCGAACACCGGGCAGGCGCACACCGGCGGCAGCCAGTTCTTCCTCGTGTACCAGGACAGCTCGTTGCCTCCCAGCTACACCCCGTTCGGCACCATCTCGGAATCCGGTATGAAGGTCCTGAAGAAGATCGCCGCGGCCGGTGAGAGCACCGGAGCGGGCGACGGCGCGCCGAACGCGACCGTCGTGATCAACAAGGCGACCGTCACCAAATCCTGACCGCCAACTGCGTAATTTCGGTCGCGCGGGATGCGGACAGGCCACCCGCCGGTCGCCTATGTTGGCCGTGACGAAACTGTGGACGATGCCCGGGGGCGCTGAAGCCTTCAGCAGGCATCATGTGGAGGAGGCGCTGTGAGCAGCGACCCGTGGGGCCGCGTCGACGAGACGGGGACCGTGTACGTGCGTACGGCCGACGGCGAGCAGGTCGTCGGTTCCTGGCAGGCGGGCTCCCCCGAGGAAGCCCTGGCCTACTTCGAGCGCAAGTACGAGGGCCTGGTTGTCGAGATCGGCCTCCTCGAGAAGCGAGTGAAGACCACCGACCTGTCCGCGAAGGACGCGCAGACCGCGATCGATCACATCCGCGAGCAGGTCGACGCGCATCACGCGGTCGGCGACCTGGACGCGCTCAAGGTGCGTCTCGACAAGCTCGTGGAGACGGTCGACAAGCGCCGTGAGGAGCGCAAGCAGCAGCGCGCGAAGCAGTCCGACGAGGCCCGGCACGCCAAGGAGGCGCTGGTCGTCGAGGCGGAGGAGCTGGCCCAGTCCGACCAGTGGCGGGCGGCCGGTGAGCGGCTGCGCGCCCTGGTGGACACCTGGAAGGGTCTGCCGCGTCTGGACCGCAAGTCGGACGACGAGTTGTGGCACCGCTTCTCGCACGCCCGCTCGGCGTTCTCCAAGCGCCGCAAGGCCCACTTCGCCTCGCTGGACGCGCAGCGCGAGGAGGCCCGCAAGACCAAGGAGCGGCTGGTCGGGGAGGCCGAGGCGCTGTCCGGGTCGACGGACTGGGGTCCGACGGCCGCGCGCTACCGCGAGCTGATGGCGGAGTGGAAGGCCGCGGGCCGCGCCCAGCGCGAGCACGAGGACGATCTGTGGAACCGCTTCCGCGGCGCCCAGGATGTCTTCTTCGCCGCCCGCAGCTCGGTCTTCGCCGAGCGGGACGCCGAGCAGACCGAGAACCTCAAGCTGAAGGAGGAGCTGGCCGAGGAGGCCGAGAAGCTCCTGCCGATCGGCGACCTGAAGAGCGCCCGCGCCGCCTTCCGCACGATCAACGAGCGCTGGGAGGCCATCGGCCACGTCCCGCGGGACGCCCGGCCGAAGGTCGAGGGCCGGATGCACGCCGTGGAGCGCGCTCTCCAGGAGGCCGAGGAAAGCGAGTGGCGCCGCACCAACCCGGAGGCACGCGCGCGTGCCGCGGGTCTGACCGGCCAGCTCCAGGCCGCCGTGGACAAGCTCCGGGGCCAGATCGACCAGGCCCGCGCCCAGGGCAACAACGCCAGGGCCGACAAGCTGGAGCGCGAGCTGGAGGGCCGCCAGGCACTCCTGGACCAGGCCCTGAAGGGTCTGCAGGAGTTCGGCGGCTGATCAGCCCGTACGACGAGAAGGGCCCCGTACGTCGCGTACGGGGCCCTTCTCGTCGTATGCCCTACGACCTGCGGGCCGACGTCACCCGGTACACGTCGTACACGCCCTCGACGCCCCTGACCGCCTTCAGGACGTGGCCGAGGTGCTTCGGGTCGCCCATCTCGAAGGTGAAGCGGGAGGTGGCGACGCGGTCGCGGGAGGTCTGGACGGCCGCGGAGAGGATGTTGACGTGCTGGTCGGACAGGACGCGGGTGACGTCCGACAGGAGCCGGGAGCGGTCCAGGGCCTCGACCTGGATGGCGACCAGGAAGACGGAGGACTGGGTGGGCGCCCACTCGACTTCCAGGATGCGCTCGGGCTCGCGGGACAGTGACTCCACGTTCACACAGTCGCTGCGGTGAACCGATACGCCACTACCGCGGGTGACGAAGCCGATGATGGGGTCGCCCGGGACGGGTGTGCAGCAGCGGGCCAGTTTGACCCACACGTCCTCGACGCCCTTGACGACGACGCCCGGGTCGGCGCTGGAGCGCCGCTTGCGGCCGCGGCCTCGGGCCGGCGGGACCGACTCGTCGATCTCCTCGGTGGCCGCCTCCTCGCCGCCGAGCGCCTGGACCAGTTTCTGCACGATGTTCTGCGCGGAGACATGGCCTTCGCCGATCGCCGCGTACAGGGCGGAGATGTCGGAGTACCGCATCTCGTGCGCGAGCGTGACGAGGGAGTCGCCGGTGAGGATGCGCTGGATCGGCAGGTTCTGCTTGCGCATCGCTCGGACGATGGCGTCCTTGCCCTGCTCGATCGCCTCGTCGCGGCGCTCCTTGGAGAACCAGGCCCGGATCTTGTTGCGGGCGCGCGGCGACTTCACGAAGTTCAGCCAGTCCCGGGACGGACCGGCCCCGGGCGCCTTGGACGTGAAGACCTCGACCAGGTCGCCGTTGTCGAGGGTCGACTCCAGCGGTACGAGACGGCCGTTGACGCGGGCTCCTATGGTGCGGTGGCCCACCTCGGTGTGCACCGCGTACGAGAAGTCCACGGGTGTGGCGCCGGCCGGCAGCGCTATGACATCGCCCTTGGGCGTGAAGACGAAGACCTCGTTGCGCGAGAGGTCGAAGCGCAGGGACTCCAGGAACTCCCCGGGGTCCTCCGTCTCCTTCTGCCAGTCGAGGAGCTGGCGCAGCCACGCCATGTCGTTGAGGTGGTCGTCCTTGCCGGTGGTCCGCGGCTGGTCCGAGCGCACCTTGGAGGTACCGGCGACGGCCTCCTGCTTGTACTTCCAGTGCGCGGCGATGCCGTACTCGGCGCGGCGGTGCATGTCGAACGTACGGATCTGGAGTTCGACCGGCTTGCCGTTCGGGCCGATGACCGTGGTGTGCAGCGACTGGTACATGTTGAACTTGGGCATCGCGATGTAGTCCTTGAACCGCCCCGGAACCGGGTTCCAACGGGCGTGGACCGTGCCCAGCGCCGCGTAGCAGTCACGGACGGTGTCCACGAGGACTCGGATGCCGACCAGGTCGTAGATCTCCGCGAAGTCGCGGCCGCGGACGATCATCTTCTGGTAGACGCTGTAGTAGTGCTTCGGGCGCCCGGTGACGGTCGCCTTGATCCGGGCCGCGCGCAGGTCGGACTGCACCTCGTCGGTCACTATGGCCAGGTACTCGTCACGCTTGGGCGCCCGCTCGGCCACCAGCCGTACGATCTCGTCGTACATCTTGGGGTAGAGGATCGCGAAGGCGAGGTCCTCCAGCTCCCACTTGATGGTGTTCATGCCGAGGCGGTGGGCGAGCGGAGCGTAGATCTCCAGCGTCTCGCGCGCCTTCTTCTCCTGCTTCTCGCGCTTGAGATAGCGCATGGTGCGCATGTTGTGCAGGCGGTCGGCGAGCTTGATGACCAGGACGCGCGGGTCCTTCGCCATCGCTACGACCATCTTGCGCACGGTCTCGGCCTGCGCGGCCTCGCCGAACTTGACCTTGTCCAGCTTGGTGACGCCGTCGACGAGCAGCGCGACCGAGTCGCCGAAGTCGCGGCGGAGCTGGTCGAGGCCGTACTCGGTGTCCTCGACGGTGTCGTGCAGCAGGCCCGCCATGAGGGTGGCCGGGTCCATGCCGAGCTCGGCGAGGATGGTGGTCACCGCGAGCGGGTGCGTGATGTACGGGTCACCGCTCTTGCGCTTCTGGCCGCGGTGCCAGCGCTCGGCGACCTGGTAGGCCTTCTCGATCTGGCGCAGCGTCGCGGTCTCGATCTTCGGGTCGTTGCTGCGCACTATCCGCAGCAGGGGCTCCAGGACCGGGTTGTACGGGTTGGAGCGCTGGACGCCGAGACGGGCGAGGCGGGCGCGGACGCGGTTGGAGGAGCCGGTGCGGGCAGGCTGGCCCGTGTTCGGACGGACCGCCGGGGTCTCCGTCGTGGAGCGCTCGGGCGCCCCGGGTCCGCCCGCTCCAGCGGAGTCGAGCGTGGAGGAGGGCTTGGGCCTGGTCGACTCGGCCGGCTTGTCGACTGGCGCGGACTGGGCGTGCTCGACCGGCCCGCGGGCGTCGTTCGTCGCGTTCTTCGCGTCCGGCGCGGGCTTTGCCGTGGGCGCCGAGCCGGGCTCGGGCTTGGCGGCGGTCAGTGGCTGGGCCTCGTCTGGCAAGAGGACTCCTCGTGCGCGATCCGGGTCCCCAGGTCAGGCTCCGGAGACCCCATGGTAGCGATCCTGCGCCCCGGGATCGTCTTCAGTCCGATGTGAGGGACGTCTACCGATGAAACACGAGGGGCGACCGCAGGCATTCCGGAGGGTGTCTGCGAGGTGCCCTGGGCGTTCCTGTAAGGCGCCGGGGAGCGGACGCGCCCCAGAGGGACGCGGGGAACTGCGCGACCAGCCACGACGGCGCCGCAGCCGCGAAACGGCCGCCCCGGGATGTGCCGGGACGGCCGTTTTCGAACCGCATTGCGGGGTCAGACCACGAGCAGTGCCTCCAGTGGGGCGCCGCCCAGAGCGGCCGCGAGACGGGCCCGCCCGCCCAAGAAGCCCAGCTCCATGAGCACCGCGAGGCCCGACACCTCCGCGCCCGCGCGGCGGATCAGCTCGATGGACGCCTCCGCGGTACCGCCCGTGGCCAGGACGTCGTCGACGATCAGAACGCGGTCACCGGCGGACAGGTCCTCCGCGTGGACCTCGATCTCCGCCGAGCCGTATTCCAGGTCGTACGCCTGGCTGAGGGTGGCTCCGGGGAGCTTGCCCGCCTTGCGTACGGGGATGAAGCCGAGGCCCGCGCGGACCGCGACCGGGGCGCCGAGGATGAAGCCCCTGGCCTCCAGGCCGACGACCTTCGTGGCACCGGTGGCCGTGGCGATCCCCGCCAGCGCGTCCGTCAGCGCGGCGAACGCCGCCGGGTCCGCCAGGAGCGGGGTGATGTCCTTGAACATCACACCCGGCTCCGGGTAGTCGGCCACATCACGGATACGGCTGAGCAGCAACGCCGTGACGTCTACGAGTCCGGTCATCGGCGCTTCCCCGAAGGACGGCCACGACCCCGGCTGCGGGACGCGGGCTGGCTGCGCGGACCCACCACGGCATGGGCGGCGTCGTCGTCCGCTTCGTCCGAGACCGGACGCGCGTCCGCGAGCTCCTCCTCGGCGGCCGCCTGCGCCCGCTTGGCCAGGACCCGCTTCTTGAGGGCCCTCATCGCCGGCTCGCGCTCCTTGAGGTCGGCGACGAGCGGCGTGGCGATGAAGATCGAGGAGTACGCACCGGCGGCGAGGCCGACGAACAGCGACAGCGAGATGTCGTTGAGGGTGCCCGCGCCGAGGAAGCCGCCACCGATGAACAGCAGGCCCGCCACCGGCAGCAGCGCGACCACCGTGGTGTTGATCGAGCGGACCAGGGTGCCGTTGATCGAGCGGTTGGCGATGTCGCTGTAGGTCCAGCGGTTCTGCTTGGTGATGTCCTTCGTCTGCTCCTTGAGGGAGTCGAAGACGACCACCGTGTCGTAGAGCGAGTAACCGAGGATGGTCAGCAGACCGATCACCGTGCCCGGCGTGACCTCGAAGCCGACGAGGGCGTAGATGCCGACGGTGATGGTGATGTCGTGGATCAGGGCGACGAGCGCCGCGATGGCCATGCGCCACTCGAAGGCGATCGCCAGATAGATCACGACGAGGACCATGAAGATCGCCAGACCCTGCCAGGCCTTGTTGGCGATCTGGTCGCCCCAGCTGGGCCCGACGAGGTCGGCGGCGATCTTCTCGGGGTCGACCTTGAAGTCCTTGGCCAGGTCCGTCTTGATCTGGTCGGACTGATTGGTGTCCATGCCGGCGATCTGGATGCGCAGCGTGTCGTTGCCGAGCTTCTGGACGACCGCGTCGTGGCCGGAGGCCTCCTTCGCGTAGTCCTCGGCCTGGGAGACGGAGACGCTGGTCTTCGGGGTGGTGAAGACGGCACCGCCCTGGAAGTCGATGCCCATGTTGAGGCCGCGTACCGCGAGGCCCACGATCGCCGTGATGGTGATCAGGATCGAGATGCTGTACCAGAGCTTGCGGTGACCGATGAAGTCGTAGCTGATCTCGCCACGGTGCAGTCGGGCGCCGAGATTGCCGAGTTTCGACATGGTCACGCCTCCTTCGTCTCAACGGGGGCGGCGGGACGGCGGGTTCGCCGCAGCGGCGGCTGCGCGCCCAGGCTCTTCGGGTCGAGGCCGGACCACTTGTGGCCGCTCGCGAAGAACTTCCGGCGGGCGAGGAGCGTCATCAGAGGCTTGGTGAAGAAGAAGACCACGACGACGTCGAGCACGGTGGTCAGACCCAGCGTGAACGCGAAGCCCTGCACCTTGCCGACGGTCACGATGAACAGGACGGCCGCGGCGAGGAACGACACGAAGTCGGAGACCAGGATGGTGCGCCGGGCACGCGGCCAGGCCCGCTCCACTGCGGGGCGCAGAGTGCGGCCCTCGCGGATCTCGTCCCGGATGCGTTCGAAGTACACGATGAACGAGTCCGCGGTGATACCGATGGCGACGATGGCTCCGCACACGGCCGGCAGGTTCAGCGCGAAGCCGATCGTCGGGCCGAGCAGGGCCATGATCACGTAGGTGAGGATCGCGGAGACCAGCAGCGAGGCCATCGCGACGATCGACAGACCGCGGTAGTAGGCCACCAGGTAGATGACGACCAGCAGAAGGCCGATCGCACCGGCGAGGAGCCCGGCGTGCAGCTGCTCACCGCCGAGCGCCGCGGTCACCGTGGTCACGCTCTGCTCCTGGAAGGAGAGCGGGAGGGCGCCGTACGACAGCATGTTGGCGAGGCTCTGGGCCTCTTCCTGCGTGAAGCTGCCGGAGATCTGGGCGTTGCCGCCGGTGATCGAGGAGCTGACGTAGGGGCTGGAGACGACCTCGCCGTCGAGGACGATACCGAACTCGTTCTGCGGCTGGGTGTTCTTCGCGAGCTGGCCCGTGATGTCGGCGAACTTGCCGGCGCCCTTGCTGGTGAAGGTCATGGTGACCTGCCAGCCGGCGGCGGTCTGCGTGTCGAAGACGGCCTTGGCCTCCTTGACCTCGGTGCCGTCGACGGCGGCCGGGCCGAGCACGTACTTGTACCAGACGCCGGAGATCTCACCGCAGCCCAAGGTGGTCTCGGTCGGCTTGGCGCCGTCGCCCGCGGTGGTGCGCTGCGCCTTCTTGGAGCAGTCCAGGGCGGCGTACTCGGCCTGGAGCTTGGCATCGGCGGCGGAGGGGGTGGCGCTGCTGCTCGCGGAGGCCGACGGGGAGGCGGAGCTCGACGCGCTCGCGGACGCCGACGGCGTGGAGTCGGCCTTCAGCGCGTCGGTGACCGCGCGGCCCTGCGAGGTGGCGGTGGCCGACGGGGAGGAGGACGAGGTCGCCTTCTCCCCCGTGCCGGACTGGCTCGCGGACGGGCTCGGCGAGGCGGTCGAGGAGCCGCTGGCGGACGGGCTCGGCGAGGTGGTGGCCGCGGCGCTGCCGGTGGCCTCCTGGGCCAGGACCGGGCGGAAGTACAGCTTGGCGGTGGTGCCGACCTGGTCGCGGGCCTCCTTGGAGTTGGTGCCCTTGGGGATGTTCACGATGATGTTGCGATCACCCTGGGTCTGCACCTCCGCCTCGGAGACGCCCAGGCCGTTGACACGGCGGTTCATGATGTCGACCGCGGTGTCCATGTTGGCCTTGTTGATCGCCGACCCCTGGTCGGCCTTCGCCTCCAGCGTGATGCTGGTACCGCCGGCAAGGTCGATGCCGAGACGGGGGGTGGTGTGCCCGGAGAGGAACATTCCCCCGGTCAGCGCCACCATGGCGATCAGGATCAGGGCCAGCGCGCGCCCTGGCTTGGTCTGGGCACTCGCGCTCCGGCCCCTTTTAGGTGCTGCCACCTTCTCGTACTCCCTCTCGGGCCGCTCTCGCGCCGGATCGGCGTACGGGCGGCCATGACATGGTTCGGGATCCCGTGCGAGCTGCGCAGGTTCCGGGGCGTGCGGAGCTGGTCCGTGCGCCCCGGAGTGCGACTACTTCGCCTCGGAGTCGCCGTCGGTCTTCTTCGGCTCGTCGTCCGACTTCGCCTCGGCAGGCTCGGCGGTCTCGGCGTCGGCCTTGGCGGGCGCGTCGACGGCGGGCTCCTCGGCCGTGTCCTTCTTACCGAGGTCGACGGACTTCTCATCCGAGGCGGCGGCAGCTTCGTCGGCGGACTCGTCGGAGTCGGTGAGGGAGGAGGTGTCGTCCGGGACGACGTCGGAGTCGGACTTCAGGTCGTGCTCGATGCCGTGCACGATGCGGTTGTACTCGTCGTCGGTCAGGACCGCACCGATGGAGTTCTTCGCGAAGAGCAGATCCACACCCGGGCCCGCGTCAAGGAGGACGGTGTCGTCGCCCACTTCCTTGACCGTGGCGTACATACCCCCGATCGTGCGGACGCCGCTGCCGGGCTGCATGTCGTTCCGCATGTTGGCGGCGGCCTGCTGCTTCTTCTTGGCAGACCGGGTCATCAGGAACATGGCCCCGATGAGCACGATGAACGGGAGGAGGGTCACGAGACTCACGGGTCGGAACTTCCTTCACGCGACCGCGAGGTGAGCGGCCTGATGGTTGGGGGTATGTACGCCGTCGACAAAGGCGGCATCGGCGGAGTCTAAGCGAGTCCGCGCGCATGGAACAACGCTCAGCATCGCACCTGGGTTCCTCACCCGGCCAATGCCCTGGCCGTCACGATGCCGTCACGCCCCGAACAGGTCTTGTTGTCCGTTTCCTGTGGACGCCGAGCGGGGCGGGGTGAGGCCGAGATGTGCCCATGCGGCAGGGGTGGCGACCCGTCCGCGCGGGGTGCGGGCGAGCAGGCCCTCCCGCACCAGGAAGGGCTCGGCGACCTCCTCGACGGTCTCACGCTCCTCCCCCACCGCGACCGCGAGCGTGGACAGTCCGACCGGGCCGCCGCCGAACAGCTTGAGCAGGGCCTCCAGGACCCCTCGGTCCAGCCGGTCGAGGCCGCGGGCGTCGACCTCGTAGACCTTGAGCGCGGCGGCCGCGATGTCGCGCGTGATGATGCCGTCGGCCTTGACCTGGGCGTAGTCGCGCACCCGGCGCAGCAGACGGTTGGCGATACGGGGCGTGCCCCGGGAACGGCCCGCGATCTCGGCGGCGCCCTCCGAGCCGATCTCGACGTCGAGCAGGTGGGCCGAGCGGTGGATGACCCGTTCCAGTTCGGCGGGCTCGTAGAACTCCATGTGCGCGGTGAAGCCGAAGCGGTCGCGCAGCGGGGGCGGCAGCAGGCCCGCGCGCGTGGTGGCGCCCACCAGGGTGAAGGGGGGCAGCTCCAGCGGGATGGCGGTGGCGCCGGGGCCCTTGCCGACGATGACGTCGACGCGGAAGTCCTCCATCGCCATGTAGAGCATCTCCTCGGCGGGGCGCGACATGCGGTGGATCTCGTCGAGGAAGAGGACCTCGCCCTCCTGGAGGGAGGAGAGGATCGCCGCGAGGTCGCCGGCGTGCTGGATGGCGGGGCCGGAGGTGATGCGGATGGGGGCACCCATCTCGGCCGCGATGATCATCGACAGGGTGGTCTTGCCGAGGCCGGGGGCCCCGGAGAGCAGCACATGGTCGGCGGTGGCGCCCCGCGCGCGTGCGGCCCGCAGCACCAGGTCGAGCTGTTCGCGGACCTTCTCCTGGCCGATGAACTCGTCCAGGTCCTTGGGGCGCAGGGCGGCCTCTACGGCCTGGTCCTCACGGTCGGCGACAGAGCCCACCAGCCGCTCCGCGGCGGGGGCGGTCTCGTCGGTCGTGTCGTCCCAGTTCACTGACGTTCTCCTAGCGGGCGCGGTTCAGGGTTTGCAGGGCGGCCTTCAGCAGCCGGCCGACCTCAGGCGTGCCCTCGGCCGCCTCTGCCTGCGGTGCTACGGCGGTGACGGCCTCGTCGGCCTCGCGCGTGGCGTAGCCGAGGCCGATCAGGGCGGCGTGCAGCTGGTCGCGCCAGCCCTGGGTGACCGGGGCGCCGATCGCCGGGGCGCCGATGGGTTCGCCGAGCCGGTCCTTGAGCTCCAGCAACAGCTTCTGCGCGCCCTTCTTGCCGATGCCCGGCACCGCGATGAGCGCCTTCTCGTCACCCGTGGCGACGGCCCTGCGCAGGGCGTCCGGGGAGTGCACCGCCAGCATCGACTGGGCCAGCCGCGGGCCGACTCCGCTGGCGGTCTGCAGCAGCTCGAAGATCTGGCGCTCGTCGTCGTCGACAAAGCCGTAGAGGGTGAGCGAGTCCTCCCGCACGACCAAGGAGGTGGCGAGCTTGGCCGACTTGCCGAGGCGGAGGGTCGACAGCGTGTTCGGTGTGCATTGCACCGCCATGCCGACACCGCCGACCTCGACCACGGCGGTGTCGGGAGCGAGTGCGGCGACCGTGCCGCTCACAAAGGCGATCATGCCGTACGGCCTTTCCGTGCTGTGGCTGTGTGCAGGGCGACGGCCTGCTGAAGTCGGTTCTGGGCGGGGGCACGCCAGATGTGGCAGATGGCGAGCGCTAGGGCGTCGGCGGCGTCGGCCGGTTTGGGCGGTGCGTCGAGCCGTAGCAGTCGGGTGACCATGGCACCGATCTGGGCCTTGTCGGCGCGGCCGCTGCCGGTGACGGCGGCCTTGACCTCGCTCGGGGTGTGCAGCGCGACGGGGATGCCGCGGCGGGCGGCGCACAGCATCGCGACGGCACTGGCCTGGGCGGTGCCCATCACCGTACGGACGTTGTGCTGGCTGAACACCCGCTCCACGGCGACGAATTCGGGCCGGTGCTCGTCCAGCCACTGCTCGATGCCCTGCTCGACGGCGACGAGCCGCTGCCCCAACTCGGCGTCCGCGGGCGTGCGTACGACACCGACGCCGAGCATCGTGAGCGGCCGCCCGGCGACACCCTCGACCACCCCGACACCGCATCGCGTGAGACCGGGGTCCACCCCGAGTACGCGCACGCGCCCCTCCCCTCCTTGCGGCTGAACCGCCGCCGCTCTCGCGGACCTGGCTGAGCACCGTCGGGGTTCCTCAATTGATGGTTGCGGCCCGTGGCGGCGATCTTTCACTTTCGTCAGGCTATCCGCTGCCACCGACAACGGCGGCGGGCCGGTGGGACGTGTCCCAACCGGCCCGCCGAAACGGCTCACCTCGCGACAGCGTTACGCGTCGACCTTCTCCATGACCTCGTCGCTCACGTCGAAGTTGGCGAAGACGTTCTGGACGTCGTCGCTGTCCTCAAGGGCGTCGATCAGCTTGAAGATCTTCTTGGCGCCCTCCTCGTCCAGCTCGACCTGCATGGTCGGGACGAAGTTGGCCTCGGCGGAGTCGTAGTCGATCCCGGCGTCCTGGAGGGCGGTGCGGACGGCGACCAGGTCGGTGGCCTCGCTGAGCACCTCGAAGGACTCGCCCAGGTCGTTGACCTCCTCGGCACCCGCGTCAAGGACGGCGCCGAGGACGTCGTCCTCGGCCAGCTCGCCCTTGGGGACGATGACGACGCCCTTGCGGTTGAAGAGGTACGACACCGAGCCGGGGTCGGCCATGTTGCCGCCGTTGCGGGTCATGGCGACGCGGACGTCGGAGGCTGCACGGTTGCGGTTGTCGGTGAGGCACTCGATGAGCACCGCGACGCCGTTCGGGCCGTAGCCCTCGTACATGATCGTCTCGTAGTCGGCGCCACCGGCTTCGAGACCGCCGCCGCGCTTGACCGCGGAGTCGATGTTCTTGTTCGGGACCGACTGCTTCTTGGCCTTCTGGATGGCGTCGTAGAGGGTCGGGTTGCCCTCGATGTCGACGCCGCCCATACGGGCCGCCACCTCAATGTTCTTGATCAGCTTCGCGAAGAGCTTGCCGCGCTTGGCGTCGATCACGGCCTTCTTGTGCTTCGTCGTAGCCCATTTAGAGTGGCCGGACATCTGCCTGTCTCCTTCGCGTAACCCATCCCTGCAACCAACGCCTGAGATCCTACAAGGACTCCCGCGTCCGGTTGGCGCGCACCATGTCGACAAACAGAGCGTGCACACGGTGGTCGCCGGTCAGTTCCGGGTGGAACGACGTGGCGAGCGCGTTGCCCTGGCGGACCGCGACGATGTGACCGTCGTGCTCGGCGAGCACCTCGGCCTCGGCACCGACGGACTCGACCCAGGGGGCGCGGATGAAGACGCCTTCCACGGGATCGCCCTCGACGCCCTGCACGTCGACCGCCGCCTCGAAGGACTCGTTCTGACGTCCGAAGGCGTTGCGGCGCACGATCATGTCGATGCCGCCGATCGTCTCCTGGCCCGAGCGCGGGTCGAGGATCTTGTCGGCGAGCATGATCAGGCCGGCACAGGTGCCGTAGACGGGCATGCCGTCACGCACACGCGCGCGTAGGGGTTCCATCACGCCGAACAGGACGGCCAGCTTGGAGATGGTGGTGGACTCGCCGCCGGGGATGACCAGGCCGTCCACCTCGGCGAGTTCCTCCGGGCGCCGCACCGGCCTGGCCACGGCGTCGGCCGCGGCCAGGGCGACGAGGTGCTCCCGGACGTCGCCCTGGAGGGCCAGGACGCCTATGACGGGGACTTCAGTGCTCATGGGTGCGATTACCAGCCGCGGTTGGCGTAGCGCTCGGTCTCGGGGAGGGTGTCGCAGTTGATGCCGACCATGGCCTCTCCGAGGTTGCGGGACGCGTCCGCGATGATCTTCGGGTCGTCGTAGAAGGTGGTGGCCTTCACGATGGCGGCGGCGCGCTTGGCCGGGTCGCCGGACTTGAAGATGCCGGAGCCGACGAAGACGCCCTCGGCGCCGAGCTGGCGCATCAGGGCGGCGTCGGCGGGGGTGGCGACGCCGCCGGCGGAGAACAGCACGACCGGCAGCTTGCCGAGCTCGGCGACCTCCTTGACGAGCTCGTACGGGGCGCGCAGGTCCTTGGCGGCGGCGTACAGCTCGTTGTTGTCGTAGCCGCGCAGGCGGGCGATCTCGTTCTTGATCTGGCGCAGGTGGCGGACGGCCTCGACGACGTTGCCGGTGCCGGCCTCGCCCTTGGAGCGGATCATGGCCGCGCCCTCGGCGATACGGCGCAGGGCCTCGCCCAGGTTGGTGGCACCGCAGACGAACGGGGTCGTGAAGGCGAACTTGTCGCTGTGGTTGACCTCATCGGCCGGGGTGAGGACCTCGGACTCGTCGATGTAGTCGACGCCGAGGGACTGCAGGACCTGGGCCTCGACGAAGTGGCCGATACGGGACTTCGCCATGACCGGGATCGAGACGGCCTCGATGATGCCCTCGATCATGTCCGGGTCGGACATCCGGGCCACGCCGCCGTCCTTGCGGATGTCGGCCGGGACCCGCTCCAGCGCCATGACGGCGACGGCGCCCGCGTCCTCCGCGATCTTCGCCTGCTCCGGCGTGACGACGTCCATGATCACGCCGCCCTTGAGCTGCTCCGCCATTCCGCGCTTCACGCGCGCGGTGCCGGTCTCGGGAGCCTGGTTCTCAATGCTGGACACGGGTTGACCTCGCTGAAGTGAAAGGGGATTACTGCAGCACCGAGGAAACGCCACGGGACCAGGCCACAGCAAGGGCCAATGGGGACCCGGTGGATCGTTTTGCTCTCCCAGGGGCCGTGTCAGTCGAAGTTCTCCCAGGTCAGCACACCGGGACCGTCGAGGGCTCGTCCGGGCACGGGGAGCAGACAGCCCTCCTGCTCGTGGCGGACGCAGCCGTGGCCGCCGCCCTGCGCCTCGTGGACCACGCCGCTCGGTGCCGCCACGACGACGAAGACCGCGCCGCTCTCGTTGCCCTCCAGGTCGAGGAAGACCCGGCGTCGCGCGTCGGCCCTACGCGGCCCGGTCGACCAGTGCCGCAGGCGGCTCGTCGTCCATCTCGAAGGCCATCGGGAAGGGGGCGTGGCCGGCCAGGCGGAACCAGCGGACCTTGCGGTGCTCACGCAGCCGACGGGCCGCGCCGACGGCGTCGTTGTGGAAGCGGCGGGCCATCGGAACGCGTCGTACGGCCTCGGTGAGCTCGTGGGCCGCCGCCTCTCCGCCGGGTGCCTCGCGGACCGCCTCCACCTGGGCCGTCTCCGCGAACACGGCCCGAAGCGCCTGGCTCAGCTCGCTCTCGGCGACCTCCCGCTGCTCCTCCTCGGCCTGCCGGGCGGCGTGCGCGGCCTCGTACAGGACGATCGACGCGGCCGGGTCGAGCACGCCGGAGGTGGCCAGTTCCTGGGTCACGGAGGCCCGGCGGAGCAACTGTGCGTCCAGGGCCGCGCGCGTGGCGTCGATCCTGGAGTGGAGCCGGTCGAGGCGGCCCGCGGTCCAGCTCAGATAGAGGCCGATCGCGACGAGCGCGACGATGATCCAGATGAGGGTGGGAGTCACGGGCAGCAAGGCTATCGGGGCGGCTCGGGGCGGGGGCGGTCAGGCACGGGGGCTGCGAGTGCGGCCGGTCAGAGGGCACCTCGGAGTGTGTGCCTCAGCGGGACGGGATCGTGGTCGGTGGGATGGGGCACGGCTCGACACTAGGGTCGTGGCTGACGGGATGGGCCATGGCCCGATACGACAGTCGCGGCCGACGGACTGTCCCGGCACGGCACGAACTCCTCGGCGGCGAGCGACTTCCGGGGTGGCACGAACTCCTAGGCGACGGGTGAGTTCCCGACCGCCCCGTGCCGCCCGCAGCCTCATCGCCGCTGTGCCGATCCGCAGCCTCGCCGAGCCATCGTCACTTCGGTTCCCGCGGGCCGGCCCCCGGCCGCGCCCGCATCCCCGTGGCCAGGTCGTCGGCAAGGCGATGGGCGGTCCCACGCCGACCCCGACCGCTTCGGTCCACGCCGCCCCAGCCGTGCCGACGGCACCGACGCCTCTCCGTCCCGCGCTACCCCACCGAGCCCGCCGGCACCGTCCGCTCGCGCCGCGCTCACGCCCCCGGCCGGACCGAACCGCACACGCAGGCTCCTCCGTCCGGTCCCGCCCGCGCTCAGTCCCGAGCCAGCCCCAGCCGTGCCCGCAGCCCGGTACCCCGGTCGTCCTCCGCCGCTGCCACCGCCGCCGCGCCCGCCGTCACCGTCTCGTACACCGACAGGATGTCCGCGCCGACCGTCGACCAGTCGAAGCGCCGTACGTGCACGCTGCCGCGCTCCCGCAGTTCGGTGAGCCTCTTCGGGTCGCCGAGCAGTCGTACGGCGGCCTGGGCGAGCGCGTCCGCGTCCTCGTTGGCGAAGAGCTCGCCCGCCGCACCGTGGTCGAGGACCTGGGCGAAGGCGTCAAGGTCGGAGGCGAGCACCGCGGCCCCCGCCGACATGGCCTCGACCAGGATGATCCCGAAGCTCTCACCGCCGGTGTTGGGAGCGACGTACAGGTCGACGCTGCGCAGGAAGCGGGCCTTGTCCTCGTCGCTGACCATGCCGAGGAACTCCACGCGCGCGCGTAGCTCCTCGGGGAGCGACTCCACCGCCTCCTCCTCGTCGCCGCGGCCGGCCACCAGCAGCCGGGTCTGCGGGCGCTCGGCGAGGATCCTGGGCAAGGCCCTCATCAGCACCGGCAGACCCTTGCGGGGCTCGTCGATGCGCCCCATGAAGCCGATCGTGTCCCCCTGCCACTCGGGCTTCGGCCTGGCCTGGGCGAAGAAGTCGACGTCCACCCCATTGGGAATCACCACCGCGTCACCGCCCAGGTGCTCGACGAGCGTCCGGCGGGCGTACTCGCTCACGGCGATCCGGGCGCTGATCTTCTCCAGAGCGGCCTGGAGGATCGAGTACGCGGCGATCATCGCGCGCGAGCGCGGGTTGGAGGTGTGGAACGTGGCGACGATCGGGCCCTGGGCGATCCAGCAGGTCAGCAGGCCGAGGGACGGCGAGGACGGCTCGTGGATGTGGACGACGTCGAACTCGCCGTCATGCAGCCAGCGCCGCACGCGCGCGGCGCTCAGGAAGCCGAAGTTGAGCCGGGCCACCGAGCCGTTGTACGGCACCGGGACCGCGCGGCCCGCCGAGACGACGTACGGGGGCAGCGGGGTGTCGTCGTCGGCCGGGGCGAGGACGGACACCTCGTGGCCGAGGCGGATGAAGTACTCGGCGAGATCGCGGATGTGGAACTGGACGCCGCCGGGCACGTCCCAGGAGTACGGGCAGACGATGCCGATCCTCACGGGGTTCCCTTCGTGGGATCAAGGTCCTTCAGCCACAAGCGCTGGAGCATGTGCCAGTCCTCCGGATGGTCGGCGATCCCGGTGGCGAAGGCATCGGCCAGCGCCTGTGCCATGACAGACGTCTTTTCGGCCCGCGTACCTGTCTCGGGCACCTCGACCGGTGGATGGACCCTTCCCTGCATGACGGGCGAGTCGTCGTACCAGAGTGTCACCGGCAGCAGCAGCGCGCCCGTCTGCTGGGCCAGCAGGGCCGGGCCTGCGGGAATGCGGGTCGCCTCGCCGAAGAACCGGACCTCGACTCCGGAGGACGACAGATCGCGCTCGGCGACCAGGCAGACCAGCCCGCCGTCGCGCAGTCGCCGGGCGAGCGTGCCGAAGGCGGTACCCCCGCTGTGCGGGAGGACCTCCATGCCGAGGCCCTCGCGATAGGCGACGAAACGGTCGTAGAGCGTCTCCGGCCTGAGCCGTTCGGCGACCGTGGTGAACGGTGTCTCCAGCTTGGTGGTGACCCAGGCGCCGGCGAGGTCCCAGTTGGCCATGTGCGGCAGCGCGAGGATGACGCCCTTGCCGGCGGCGAGCCCGTCGGTGAGATGGTGCAGGTCCTTGGGCTGGAAGCCGCCCTTGATGCGCTCCTTGCTCCACGTGGGCAGCCGGAAGGACTCCATCCAGTAGCGCAGGTACGACCGCATGCCCGCGCGCGAGAGCTCGGCGAGGCGCTCGGGGCTCGCGTCGGGCACCACGCGCGCGTAGTTGCTCTCAAGGCGCAGGACGCCCTTGCCGCGCTTCTTCCACGCCAGGTCGGCGATGCTCCGGCCGAGGCGCACGGCGACCGGCTCGGGGAGCTTCTTGACCACGCCCCAGCCGAGGCCGTACAGCGAGTCCGTCAGGCGCTCCTGGGCGCTCACTTGGCGGCCTCGCTCCCCTGCTGCTGGGGCTTCTCCTCGGCGGCGGCCGAATCAGCGGACGACTCAGCGGCCGCCTCGGCCTCGGCCGACTCGCGGCGGACCGTGACGACCCGCTGGATCAGGGTGACCAGGCTGCCCACGGCGACGATCCACAGAGCGACCGGCAGCAGGTACTGGATGCCGGGCACACCGAACTTGTGCAGGCCCGCGAGCCCGGCCGCGACCAGCGAGATCACCAGGCGCTCGGCGCGCTCGACGAGGCCGTTGACGGCGACCGGCAGCCCGATCGACTCGCCACGGGCCTTGGTGTACGACACCACCTGGCCGCTGGCCAGGCAGAAGATGGAGACCGCGCACAGGGCGATGTCGTCGCCGCCACCGGCGTACCAGAGGGCAAAGCCGCCGAAGATCGCGCCGTCGGCGACCCGGTCGAGCGTGGAGTCCAGGAAGGCGCCCCAGCGGCTGGAGCGGCCGAGCTGGCGGGCCATGTTGCCGTCGACGAGGTCGGAGAACACGAAGAGCGTGATCACGACGGTGCCCCAGAAGAACTCGCCCATGGGGTAGAAGACCAGCGCGCCCGCGACCACTCCGGCGGTGCCGAGGAGGGTGACCGTGTCGGGGCTGACGCCCCTTCTGATCAGAAATGAGGCGAACGGGGTGAGGACACGCGTGAAAAATGCACGCGCGTACTTGTTCAGCATGGCCTTCCCGACGGTCGGTGTGGCCGGCTCGGCCCCTGCTGGCCACCGGCTGGCCCATCGTAGCCACGCGCGCGCGTGAGCGACGGCCGGGCACCCGGACCCGTGTCACGGGCCCGCGGCATCGGGGGCACGGCGCTATCGCGTCCGTCGTATGGACGCACCGTGACGGGAGTGGAAAGCTCGAAGAACCGCGGGCGCCACCGGAGCCGCACCGCACGCGGGTCCGCATGTCCGCGCCCACAGTGACCTCACCGTGCACGGGAGGCAAGGCCATGGGCGACAAGGCAAACGCACACCCCGGAGCCGCCGGCAGGGCAACAGCGGCCGACCACCCCGCGTCCGTACGGAATGTGGTGCTGGTCGGCCACTCCGGTTCGGGCAAGACGACATTGGTGGAAGCTCTCGCGCTGACCGCGGGAGCAGTGAACCGAGCGGGCCGTGTGGAGGACGGCGGAACCGTCTCCGACTACGACGAGATCGAGCACCGACAACAACGCTCGGTACAGCTCTCCCTGGTGCCCGTCGAATGGGACGGGTACAAGGTCAATCTTCTGGACACCCCCGGATACGCCGACTTCGTCGGGGAACTCAGGGCCGGTCTGCGAGCGGCGGACGCGGCCCTTTTCGTCGTCTCGGCCTCGGACGGGGTGGACGGTTCCACGCGCATGGTGTGGGAGGAGTGCGCGGCCGTCGGGATGCCCCGGGCGATCGTCGTCACGCATCTGGAGGCCGCGCGGGCGGACTTCGACGAGATGACGCGGATCTGCGCGCAGACGTTCGGGGGCGACGACCCCGACGCCGTACTGCCGCTCTATCTGCCGCTGCACGGCCCGCAGGCCCCCGACGGCCACGCGCCCGTGACCGGGCTGACCGGGCTGCTGTCGCAGAAGCTGTTCGACTACTCGTCCGGGGAGCGCAGGGAGTCCGAGCCGGGCGAGGACCTGCTGCCGGAGATCGAGGAGGCCCGTAACCGGCTGATCGAGGGGATCATCTCGGAGAGCGAGGACGAGACCCTCATGGACCGCTATCTGGGCGGCGAGGAGATCGACTTCAAGACGCTCGTGGAGGACCTGGAGCGGGCCGTCGCGCGCGGGGTGTTCCATCCGGTCCTGGCCGCCGCTCCCGCGGCGGAGGGCGCCAGGCAGGGGATCGGCACGGTAGAACTCCTCGAACTGGTCACCGGCGGCTTCCCGACGCCGTACGAGCACCCCACGCCGGGCGTCACGACCATCGACGGCAAGCCGCGCGAGATCAAGGCGTGCGACACCGAGGGGCCGCTGGTCGCGGAGGTCGTGAAGACCGCGTCGGACCCGTACGTCGGCCGGATCTCGCTGGTGCGGGTCTTCTCCGGCACCCTGCGCCCCGACGAGACGGTCCATGTCTCCGGGCACGGGCTCGCCGACCGAGGGCACGAGGACCACGACGTCGACGAGCGGATCGGCGCGCTGTCCGCCCCCTTCGGCAAGCAGCAGCGGACGCTCACACACTGCATCGCGGGCGACCTCGCGTGCGTGGCGAAGCTCAGCCGCGCGGAGACCGGCGACACGCTCTCGGCGAAGGACGACCCGCTGCTCATGGAGCCCTGGGAGATGCCCGACCCGCTGCTGCCGCTCGCCATCGAGGCGCACAGCAAGGCGGACGAGGACAAGCTCTCGCAGGGGCTCGCCCGGCTGGTCGCCGAGGATCCGACCATGCGGCTCGAACAGAACCAGGACACCCACCAGGTCGTCCTGTGGTGCCTGGGCGAGGCGCACGCCGACGTGGCGCTGGAGCGGCTGCGCAACCGCTACGGCGTGCAGGTGGACCTCGTACCGCACCGGGTGTCGCTGCGGGAGACGTTCGCCGACAAGTCGGCGGGACGCGGGCGACATGTGAAGCAGTCCGGCGGGCACGGGCAGTTCGCCATCTGTGAGATCGAGGTGGAACCGCTGCCGGGCGGCTCGGGCATCGAGTTCGTGGACAAGGTCGTCGGCGGCGCGGTGCCGCGGCAGTTCATTCCGTCCGTCGAGAAGGGCGTACGGGCGCAGGCGGCCAAGGGGGTCGCCACCGGCCATCAGCTCATCGACGTCCGGATCACACTGCTGGACGGCAAGGCGCACTCCGTGGACTCCTCCGACGCCGCGTTCCAGACGGCCGGGGCGCTGGCCCTCAGGGAGGCGGCGGGCGACGCGAGGATCCATCTGCTGGAGCCGGTCGCCGAGGTGTCCGTGCTGGTCGGCGACGACTACGTGGGCGCGGTGATGAGCGACCTGTCCGGGCGGCGCGGCCGGGTGCTCGGCACCGAGCAGACCAACGGCGGACGTACGCTGATCAAGGCCGAGGTGCCCGAGATCGAGATCGGCCGGTACGCGGTGGACCTCAGGTCCCTGTCGCACGGCACCGCGCGGTTCAGCCGCTCGTACGCACGGCACGAGCCCATGCCGCCGCAGATCGCCGAAAGGATCCGTGAAGAGGCGCGCGACGTCTCGTAGTTGGCGCCGGGCCAGGGACAAGTGGCTTCCGGCGGCGCGCAGGTGGCGTTTCGCGCCCCACAAGTGACATGCACGGAACGCTCCCCTCCGATTCGGCGGACGGCTTCGGCCGTCCGCCGACTAATGTCAGTGCCGACAGATACGCTGATGACCTGATCAACAGGTGTGCGGAGCACGGAAGTCGGGAAGGCCGCAGTGGGTGAGACCGGCGGCGATCGGGGGCGGGAATGACCGTTGACAGCGGTTACGGCGACATCTTCGGTCCACAGGTGCCGCGCACCGGCGACGAAGCACAGACGGCGACCTTCGCCCTGGCCTCGGCGGCCTACCGGGACAACCCGGTGGAGGAGATACTCAAGGCCAACAACGAATGGCACGAGTCGGCCGTCAAGGGCGGCCGCAGGTGGGCGAAGATCTTCCGCCCCAACCTGGGCGAGGCCTTCTCCACGGCCGTGGTCACCCGCATGCTCGGCAAGGGCCGCAAGCCGCTCATCCAGTCCTTCGGCGCCGAGCCGCAGGTCGTGGTCGAGCACTGCCTCGCGGCGAACAACATCCGCCGGGACCGGGACAACTGGCTGACCGCCGTCATGGTGCTCTGCGGTGTGCTGTTCCTGCCCGGACTGCTCGTCTGGCTGCTGGTCTTCACGCTGCGCACCAATGTCGCCCGACGTGAGGACAAGCAGGCCGGAGCGATCTCCACCGCGCTCCTCGTCGCGGTGGGCGCGCTCGCCGTGCTCTTCCTCGTCAAGATGCCGTTCGCCGGGTTCTGGGGCCTGTACGCACGCGCGTGCGTGGTCCTGCCCGTGGTCGGCTGGTTCTGGGCCAAGCAGATCTGCGAGCGCACCGCGAAGGATCTGCGGGAGCGCTGGGCCAGTCTGCTGGCCGGCAGCAGCGTCGGCGCCAAGGTGCCCGAGGCGGTACCGAGCAACCCCGGCGAGACCGCGGCCGAGCAGCTGCGCCAGTCCCTGGCCACGCTCAGCGCCGAACAGCAGTCCAACTCGGTCTTCTACGCCGGCCCCAAGGGCATACTCGGCATGGGCACCCGCTGGGGCAGCTGGCAGCTGGCCGAGGACCTGGTGTCCGCCGACCCCACCCGGGAGATCCACCCCTTCCGCAGCTGGGACGTCGTCCGCTCCATCCACGACCAGCTGCGCATGCTGGAACGCAACACGATCAACACCGGCGGCTTCCCGAAGCCCTCCATACGCCACTGGGTCGTCACACCGATCGCGGAGGGCGCGAAGGAGGTGTCCCGGCCCGGGGGCACGGACGTGGACGCGTACCAGGTCAAGACGCACGCGATCCAGGACATCTGCAACAAGCAGCAGTTCGGCGGCGGTGACCGGCACTACCTGGGCGTGCAGTGGACGCTGTGGGAGGGCCAGTTGGTCCTCACCATGCTGATCACGGTGACCGTGCTGCACGAGACGCTGCGCATCGAGGTCACCGGGCACGCGCTGGGGCCGGTGCACGGCTTGTTCACCTCGAAGCCGGCGGCCAAGGAGAAGGAGGTCGCCAAGCAGCTGCGCTTCTGGGAGACCAAGAAGATCAAGCTTCCGCTGGTCGACGCCGACGAGGTGGTCCGCCTCACGGCCCGGGCACCCCTGACCTGGTATCCGCCGCTGCTCAACTGGCTCGGCGGCTCGCTCGCCCTGCCCGAGCCGTTCGGTCTGCGGCACGCCTGGGCGGACAAGCCGTGGCGGCACCGCTTCATGGCCGACGACGCGCTGCGCGCGGCCACACCGGTGCTGCGGGTCGTGCACTCCGCCGCGATCCGGATCCTCCGGGAGAACGGCGTGGACACGGAGAAGTTCGGCACGAGGGCGGGTTTCCTGAGCACGCAGGTCCAGGACGTGTCACCGGGGAAGGCGGACGTGTACGACGCGTAGGCCTCCGGCGGTTCGGCCGCATAGGCGTGCGGGTAAGTCTGGGTACCGGCCCCTGAGGCTGCGCCCCCAGACCCCCTTGGGCCTGAGCGGCCTCCTTCTCAAACGCCGGACGGGCTGATGGATGCCGGCCCCGCTGAGATCAAACCGTCGGCCAGGCCTCCGACAACATCTTCCGCGTGTCCCCCAGCAGTTGCGGCAGCACCTTTGTGTGGCCGACGACCGGCATGAAGTTCGTGTCGCCGCCCCAGCGCGGGACGATGTGCTGGTGGAGATGGGCGGCGATGCCGGCGCCGGCCACCGTCCCCTGGTTCATGCCGATGTTGAAGCCGTGCGCCCCGGACGCCGTTCGCAGCGCCGTCATCGCCTGCTTGGTCAGCGCGGCCAGCTCGGCGGTCTCCGGCTCGGTGAGATCGGTGTAGTCGGCCACATGACGGTAGGGCACGACCATCAGGTGGCCGCCGGTGTAGGGGTAGAGGTTGAGCACCGCGTACACCAGCTCGCTGCGCCGGACGATCAGGCCGTCCTCGTCGGATTTGGCCGGGATGGAGCAGAAGGGGCAGCCGTCGTCGGCACCCGGGCCGGTCGGCTTGTTCTCGCCCTGGATGTAGGCCATCCGGTGGGGGGTCCACAGACGCTGGAACGCGTCCTGCGTCCCCACTCCCAACTGCTGCTCCGGCTCACTCGTCATGCAGTGCAGCATATTGCTTCGCCCGTTCGCGCCGTGTCGGTGGGGTTGTGGGAAAAGCAGTCCGCGCCAAGCTGGGCGGGTGGACGACGACAGCCGCGAACCCGACAGCGCCCACGCCGACGGGACCGACGCCGACGCTCACGCGGCCGACAGCACCGACACGGGCAGCGCCTACCGCACCGCGGCACACAACGGCCACGATTCCGGCATCGCCAAAGCCCACGACTCCGACAGTCGTGGGCTCCACGGGGTCGGCGCCAAGGGGCGACACGGCACCGATCCCCGGGAGCCCCACACCACGGACTCCGGGAGCCATCACACCCGCGACCCCCGCCAGTCCCGCCAGTCCCGCCAGTCCCGCCAGTCCCGCCAGTCCCGCCAGTCCCGCCAGTCCCGCTGGGAGGCTCGCACAGAGGTTCCCCTCGCCGTCGCGTCCCTGGCTTTCCTCGCCGCGTACGCGCTTCGCGTACTGGTCCGCGGTCTCCCGGACGGACTGGGCGATCTCTGCCTGGCGGTGACGCTCGCGGCCTGGGCGCTGTTCGCCGTCGACTACACGGTGCGCTGGCGCCTCAGCGGGCAGCGACTGCGCTTCGTACGGACGCATTGGCTCGACACCGTGGTCCTTGCCCTGCCGCTGCTACGACCCCTCAGGGTCGTCAAGGTGTACGAGGCCGTGCAGCGCCGGCACGGAAAGCCCCGGCTCGCCCTGCACGCGCGCGTGATCGCGTACACCGGTCTGTCGACCCTTCTGCTGGGCTTCACCGGCGCCCTCGCCGTCTACCAGCAGGAACACAACGCACCCGGTACGACCATGAAATCCTTCGGCGACGCCGTCTGGTGGACCTGCGCCACCGTCGGCTACGGCGACGTCGCCCCGGTCACCCCACTGGGACGCCTGATCGCGGTCGGCGTGATGATGACCGGGCTGGCCCTGCTCGGTGCCGTGACCGGGACCTTCGCCTCCTGGCTGTTCCAGGCGTTCACACGCGAGGACGACGAAAGGCCCCCGGGAAGCTGAGCCTCCCGAGGGCCTCACCGACAACGGACGTCAGACCTGCGCCCGCTCCTCCACGATCTTCTGGATCTTCGCGAGGGCCTCGTCGAACGGGATGCCGTTCTCCTGCGAGCCGTCGCGGTAGCGGAAGGACACCGAGCCGCCCGACATGTCCTCGTCGCCCGCGATGACCATGAAGGGCACCTTCTGCTTCTGGGCGTTGCGGATCTTCTTCTGCATACGGTCGGACGAGGAGTCGACCTCGACCCGCAGGCCCTGCTTCTTGGCCGCGGCCGCGAACTTCTCCAGATACTCGACGTGCGCGTCACCGATCGGGATGCCGACCGCCTGGACCGGAGCCAGCCACGCCGGGAAGGCGCCCGCGTAGTGCTCCAGGAGCACCGCGAAGAACCGCTCGATCGAGCCGAACAGGGCCCGGTGGATCATGACCGGACGCTGCTTGGAGCCGTCCGGCGAGGTGTACTCCAGCTCGAAGCGCTCCGGCAGGTTGAAGTCCAGCTGGATCGTCGACATCTGCCAGGTACGACCGATCGCGTCCTTGGTCTGGACGGAGATCTTCGGGCCGTAGAAGGCGGCGCCCCCGGGGTCGGGGACGAGCGGCAGGCCCTGCTTCTCGGCGACCTGACGCAGGGTCTCGGTCGCCTCCTCCCAGACCTCGTCCGAGCCCACGAACTTCTCCGGGTCCTTGGTGGACAGCTCCAGGTAGAAGTCGGTCAGGCCGTAGTCGCGCAGCAGGCCGAGGACGAAGGTGAGCGTCTTGTCGAGCTCCTCCGACATCTGCTCACGGGTGCAGTAGATGTGCGCGTCGTCCTGCGTGAAGCCACGCGCACGCGTGAGTCCGTGCACGACGCCGGACTTCTCGTACCGGTACACGGTCCCGAACTCGAAGAGGCGCAGCGGAAGTTCACGGTACGAGCGGCCGCGCGCGTCGAAGATCAGGTTGTGCATCGGGCAGTTCATGGGCTTGAGGTAGTAGTCCACGCCCTCGTCGAGCTGCATGGGCGGGTACATGCCGTCGGCGTACCAGTCCAGGTGCCCGGACTGCTCGAAGAGCTTCCCCTTCGTCGCGTGCGGGGTGTAGACGAACTCGTAGCCCTCCTCCTCGTGGCGGCGGCGCGAGTAGTCCTCCATGACCCGGCGGATGATGCCGCCCTTGGGGTGGAAGACGGCGAGGCCGGAGCCGATCTGCTCGGGGATGGAGAACAGGTCGAGCTCGGAGCCCAGCTTGCGGTGGTCGCGCTTCTCCGCCTCGGCGAGGAAGTCGAGGTACCCCTTCAGCTCGTCCTTGGTCGGCCACGCGGTGCCGTAGATGCGCTGGAGCATCGGGTTCTTCTCGCTGCCGCGCCAGTAGGCGGCCGCGTTGCGCATCAGCTTGAACGCCGGAATGTTCCGGGTCGAGGGCAGGTGAGGACCGCGGCAGAGGTCCTTCCAGCAGAGGTCGCCGGTCTTGGCGTCCAGGTTGTCGTAGATCGTCAGCTCACCGGCGCCGACCTCGACGTCCGCCCCGTCGTCCGAGGACGCGGAGCCCTTGAGACCGATCAGCTCCAGCTTGTACGGCTCGGAAGCCAGCTCCTCACGGGCCGCCTCGTCGGTCACCACACGGCGGGAGAACTTCTGCCCCCGCTTCTGGATCTCCTGCATCTTCTTCTCGACGGCCTTGAGATCCTCGGGCGTGAACGGCTTCTCGACGTCGAAGTCGTAGTAGAAGCCGTCCTTGACCGGCGGGCCGATGCCCAGCTTGGCCTCGGGGAAGAGCTCCTGTACGGCCTGGGCCATCACATGCGCGGTGGAGTGGCGCAGGATGTTGAGGCCGTCCTCGGAGGAGATCTCGACGCCCTCGACCTCGTCGCCCTCGGACAGCGCGTACGCGAGGTCCTTGAGCTCGCCGCCCACGCGCGCGGCGACGATCGAGCGCTCGCCGGCGAAGAGCTCGGCGGCCGTAGTGCCCGTCGTCACCACGCGCTCTTCCCGCTCGGAATCGCGTTGGATGATCACACGGACGTCTGACACCGGTCTCTCCTGACTGAAGGTGGGTGCGGCGCCATACCGGGAGCGCGCGCAATAGGGGATCGTACCGACCCGGCACCCGCCTCCGCGAAATCAGTCCCCTCCGAAGGACTCCTCACCGGATCCCTCGCAGGCCTCCTCGAAGAAGTCCAGGTTCTCCTGGAGGGACTTCATCAGGCGGTCCCGCTCGGCCTCGTCCACCTGTACGGGCACGACTCCGGTGGCCCCGGTGAGCCTGCGGAATCCGCCGCGGCTCTCCAGCCTGCCGTGCACCCGGACCGGCAGCCCGACGAGGTGGGCCTGGCCGGCGATCCGGTACGCCTCCTCGTCCAGCGTCAGCCGCAGGTGCGGGATCTCGGCGCCGGCGATCACCCGGAGCCGTACCGACCCGTCGCCGCGCGGCCCCGACCTGCGCATCCGCTCCACCGTGCCGGTGATCCGCACCGAGACGGAGGGCTCCTCGTGAAGGAAGCGCGCCCCGGCCTCGCGCAGCACGGGCAGGTCGCCCGGCGAGAACTCGACGGCTTCCGCGAGCGCGGCACACCCCTCGGGGGCCCCGGCCGCGGGCGCCCACTCGACGGCGATGCGCGCGCCCTCCGTGCCGCGCACGAGGGAGATCAGCGCCTCGGTGAGCTCACGGCTGACGCCCGCCTCCACGGCGCCGTCGAAGGCGTCCATGCCTCCGGTGGCCCGCCGGTAGTCGATGGCCTCGCGGGCGGCGTAGAGGGCCTGGTGGAGGCGGACGGCGAGCGGGCGGCCGGTGTCGACGGGCACGAAGGCGGTGAGCCTGCGGCCACCGTCGGCCGAGCCGACCAGGACGTTGTCCAGGGACGCGGCCGCCGTACGGCGGTAACGGGCGCCGTAGTAGCCGGCACGCGCGCGTGTGGCGAGCGCGCCGGCGAGGAGGGTCTGACGGGCGGCGGCTCGCAGTTGCTCCTCGACGCTCCAGGGCGTGGCGTCGGCGGGGCCGGTCGGGACGTCCCGCCACCAGCGGATCTCGTCGCTGGGCACCGCGAGTCCGACGAGCACCTCGCGCGCCGAGGGGGTGCCGCTGCGGGACAGGGCGACGAGGGCCTCGCCGAGCAGGTCCTCGCTGTCGGGGAAGGCCCGGCTCTCGGGCACGAGCAGGCTGGTGCCGCTCGCGCCCGGTCCTGGTGGCGTCCAGCGGCCGTAGCGTCCGACAGCGCCGCCGCGCCGCTGCCAGCCGTGCCGGTGCAGCAGGGCGCTCAGGACGGCGGGGTCGACCTCGGCGGGGCTCGGCGAACGGTCCCAGTGGGCCTCCGGATGGGGGCGTACCGCGCGCAGTGGCTCCTCCAGCGGGCGGTGGGTCATGGTCTGCCTCCCGTCCCGACCCGCGTCATGATCTCGCACAGCGCCCGGTCGTCGAAGATGCGGTTGGTGGGGATCCGCACGGTGGTCCGGGTCCGGCCGGTGATCGGGTGGCCGGCCAGGTTGACCCAGTAGCAGCAGTGTCTGAGGTCCAGGCGGTCGTGGCTGGCGCGCAGCCAGTCGTCCTGGGTTCTCGGGACGAGCATGACCACCAGGATCTTGTGGACCGACACCGGAGTGCGGGCGAGCTTGCGCAGGTGGTCGTTGTCGAGCGTGAAGGAGAAGAACCGGCCGGGCGGATTCGGCGCGATCTGGTAGGTGCACTTGAGCTGCACCTTGATGGTGACCTCGTCGTCGACGGTGTGTCCGGGCGAGCCATGGCTGACGTGCCAGTCGATGCCGTTGTCCGGAAAGGGTTGCGACAACGAGCAGCCGGCCGCCGCCGCGACCGCGTGCAGATAGCCCACCTGCAATGTCTCCATGCAGGCGGTGGTGGCGAGGGTGCCGCGAAGGGGGCCCGTACGTTCGGGCAGCAGCCCGCCCCGCTCGGGCTGCGCTATCGCCATGACCAACAGCCTTCCAAGCCAAGTGACATGCCCGCACAGGGGCCACATGAATCCCGCACCGAGCCGCTGAACTGCAAAGACCCGTACTCCTGTTGTGTCCTTCCGGCGTACGGCGCAAACAGCCCGGGTATCACCAAACAGGCAGAAGACGGGGCGTCAGCTGCCGTGGGTGAACGAGGGGTTGAGTAGGTATGACGTGCTGGTACGAAGGCCCCCTGGCCGCTTTCGACACGGAGACCACGGGCGTGGACGTCGAGACCGACCGGATCGTGTCGGCCGCCGTTGTCGTCCAGGACACGGCGGGAACCCGGCCACGGGTGAGCCGGTGGCTGGTCAACCCGGGTGTGCCGGTGCCCGCCGGGGCGACGGCGGTGCACGGACTGACGGACGAGCATCTCCAGCTCAACGGCCGCTGGCCGGCGCCGGTGATGTTCGAGATAGCCGAGGTGCTGGCGGAGCAGGCGGTGGCGGGCCGTCCGCTGGTGGTGATGAACGCGCCGTTCGATCTGACGCTGCTCGACCGGGAGTTGCGCCGTCATCGCGCCTCGTCCCTGGACCGCTGGTTCGAGACGTCTCCCCTGCTGGTCCTGGACCCCCGGGTCCTCGACAAACATCTGGACCGCTACCGCAAGGGCCGCCGCACCCTCACCGACCTGTGCGCGCACTACGGCGTCGAGCTGGAGGGCGCGCACGACGCGGCGGCCGACGCACAGGCCTCGCTGGATGTCGTACGGGCGGTGGGGCGCCGTTTCGCGGCCCGGCTGGAGCGGCTGGCACCCGCCGAGCTGCACGACCTGCAGGCGGTCTGGCACGCGGCGCAGGCACGGGGTTTGCAAGCGTGGTTCGCCCGCAGCGGCTCGGAGGAGTCGGTGGACCCGGCGTGGCCACTACGACCGGATCTGCCTGCGGCGGCATGACGGGGCGGACACCGGAACCGGGCGACGCGCCAGGTGCTCTGGGGCGAAACCGACGCACAACTGGACACAAAAAACCGGCCTGCTGTGGCAGACCGGTCTTTTCCGGGTGGGCGATACTGGGTTCGAACCAGTGACCTCTTCGGTGTGAACGAAGCGCTCTCCCACTGAGCTAATCGCCCGGGAACGCACTGAACAATACAGGTCCCCGCGGGTTTCCTTCAAACCGCTTCCAAGTACGCGGTGAGCCCCCGGCGGCCGGCGCGCATCATCAGCCGGTGGTTGGCCAGGAAGATCGGCCGCCCGGGTACGGCGAACCGTCGGAGCAGCGGCTTGTGCACCTCGGTGACCTGGTCGTAGTGAGCGAGGCTGCCGTCGCCGTCCGCGGTGATCGTCCAGCATGCCCAGCCGTCGAGGTCCCCGGTCATGGCGATCTCGAGTACCCCGGCCGTCCGGTCGCGCCGCACCTCGCGCGCGGTGAAGACCAGGTCGTACGGCAGCACGGCGCGGATGGTGACCAGGCCACTGGTGTCGTCGAGCCGTCGCACCTCGCGCACCTGGGGCCACCAGCGCGGATACTCCTCGGCCCGCTCCAGCACGTCGTAGACGGCGGCGGGCTTGGCGGGCAGGGACCACTGGGTGCGGAAGCGGTATCGGGTCCAGTCCATGGGCAGAGTCTGGCATCGGATCCGAGTACGTCCTGAGTACCCATACTCATGTCGCGCGGCGTGGCCCAGCCCACACTTCGAGGCATGACGCACATCCCGCCCCCCGTCGAGGAGCTGCGGCTCATCGACGCCGAGCTGTGGCAACTGGACGCCCGCCGGGCCCAGTTGCTGGCCCGCCGGGCCTGGTTGGTCACCGCGCTCCAGCCGCCCCAGCCGAAGTGGCGGGCGGCGGAGCCGACCGGACCGAGGTCCGCCGCGCCCCCTCGCCCCGAGGCGAGCGCACCGAGCGTGCAGAACCTGCTCCTGGTGCTCGGCGGGGTTCTGCTGACGGTCGCGGCGATGGTGTTCACGCTGGTGAGCTGGGGTCACATGGGGATCACGGGCCGGGCCCTGGTGCTCGGCGCGGTCACCGTGGCGGCGCTCGGCGCCCCGCTCCCGCTGCTGAAGCGGGGGCTGCGGTCGACCGCCGAGTCGGTTGCGGGCCTGGGTCTGGCACTGACGGTCCTGGACGCGTACGCACTGCACGAGGCCGTCTTCCCGAAGATCCCCGGGGCCCCCTACACGGCGATCGCCTCGGCACTCCTGGCCGGCCTATGGACGGCGTACGGCTTCCTGCCGCGCGCCGCCGCACTCCGCCTGCCTCATCCCGCCGCCCTGGTCGCGGCCCAACTACCGCTGTTCTTCTGGGCGATCGCGGCCGACGCGGGTTCGTACGGACTCACGAGCGCGCTCCTGGTGACGGCCGGGTTCGACACGGTTGTGGCGCTCCGGGTGGCGTCCAGGTCCCTACGCGTGGTCGCCGCGATCGGCGGGTACGGGGTGGGCGCCTGGGGCGCACTGGCCGCCGGCTGGCTGACCTGGTCGGCCTCCGGCCCGAGCGCCGCCGCCCGTGCGGCGGCGCTCCTTCTCCTCGCGAGCGCGATCGCGCTCGCCGCCGCATGGCGGGGCGCCGGGACGGCACCAGGGGGATCCGACGTCGCGGAAGGCCCCCCGCGTGCGGGCGGACAGGCCGCCGGTCTCGCCGTCGCCTCAGGACTGCTCGCGGTGGCCGCACTCGGCGGTGCGGCACGCCCGGTACTCCCCGGGCTGTGGACGGTCCCGGCCCATCTGGCCTTCGGCATCGCCCTGTTGGCGACGCTGAGGCTCGACCGGCTGCCGCAAGCGGTACGAGGAGGCCTGGCCCGGGCCTCCGGTGCCGTACAGGCGCTGTCGCTCCTGTGGGCGCTCCCGGTCGTCGGCATCGTCGTGCTGGGCCCGCTCGCCTGGGCCTCACAGACATGGACCGGCGCCCCGTCGGACGCCCGCGCCGCGGTGACCGTGGGCATGGCCTGGCCGCCGCACGCGAAGGCGGTCCCCATGGTTCTGGCCGCCGTCGCAGGTGTGCTCGCCCTGGCGGTGAGGGACACGACCTGGCGCCCTCGGGCCCTGGCCGGAGCACTGGGCCTGGCCTGGGCGACCGCACTCACCCTCCCGGCGGTGCTGGAACTCCCCTACACCGCGGGCCTGTTGATCCAGGGCGCCACGACGGCCGCAGCCCTCGCCGCTGCCACCCTCCTGCACCAGCGCCTCACCGCCCTCACCCTCGCGCTGCTCACCTCCGCGAGCCTCGCCTTCCTCGCCCTCGCCTCGCAGACTGCGACCCTCGTCGTGCTCTCCGCCCTGACCGCGCTCTTCGCGGCGGCCTCCTGGCGCCTGGCCCCCTTCACGGCCCCGACGGCCCTGGCCTACGGCGCCGCACTCGCCGTTGCGACGGGCGCCGCCGCGGGTTGGTCCCCGGCGCACACCGCCCTGCTGGTCCTGGCGATCCCCGCGACCGCGGCCGTCCTCGCCCCTCGGCTCGGCGACCCGAAGGCCACCGTGCCGGTCGAGGCGGCCGGAGCGGCGGCCGGACTGCTCGCCATCGCGCTGGCGTCCACGGACCTTCCCCTGTTCGCCACCGTCCTGGCCCTGTGCGGAGTGATCACGGCGGGCACGGCGCTCCGTACGGACCGTCGACCCGTCGGCTACGCGGCCGCCGCCCTGTTCCTCGCGGCCACCTGGGTCCGCCTGGCCGCCTGGGACGTGGACACCCCGGAGGCGTACACGCTCCCGGTCACGATCCCGGCGCTGCTCGTCGGCGCCCTGCGCCACCGCCGTGACCCGCGGACCTCGTCCTGGACGGCGTACGCCCCCGGCCTCGCCGCCACCCTCGTACCGAGCCTCTTCGCGGCCTGGGGCGACACCCACTGGACGCGCCCCCTGCTCCTGGGCGCGGCAGCCCTGTTGGTCACCCTGGCAGGCGCCCGCCACCACCTCCAGGCCCCGCTCCTGCTGGGCGGTTCAGTCCTGCTCCTGGACGCCCTGCACGAACTGGCCCCCTACATCGTCCAGGTGACCGACGCCCTCCCCCGCTGGGTCCCGCCGGCCCTGGCCGGCCTCCTACTGCTCGCACTAGGAGCAACGTACGAGCGACGCCTGAGGGACGCCCGAAAGATGCGTCACTACCTGGGAAACATGCACTGAGCCCACCCAGGAGCGCGGGGAACTGCGCGACCAGCCACAACGGCCCCGCAGTTCCCCACCACCCAAGCCCCTACGGCATCTTGTCCCCAAGAAGCGCCAGGTTCTCGATAGCGGCCAGCCCATACAAAGCGGTGTCATTGGTAGCCACCCACGCAGCCTCACTACCCGCCACCAACGCCACCGGCCCGCTCAACGCCTCCGTCTTCCAGGGCGCCGACTCCTTGTACCCGTCGGAGTTGTAGAACTTGTCCCACGCGCGCGTGGCCAACTTCGTGTCCCCCGTCTGCACCGCCGCGTACGCATCCAGCCGCGAGTGCCCCTGGAAGAGCAGCAGCGTCCCGAAGTTGGACCCGTACCGCGCCGCCTGCTCGGCCTTGGTCGCGTTGAAGTACCGGCAGTAGTCGAAGTACGCCTCGTTGAACTTCGGCATGTCGACGAGGTCGATGAGCTCAGCGCACAGCTCGTTCAGCCCGAACACGGCGGACAGATGCGAGACCCCGACCACCGGAGCCGAAGCGACCGCGAACTTGCCCGTGTCGAGGTCGTACAGCCCGCTCCCCTGTACGAAGCCGTTGGGCTGGGCGGCGATTCCCTCCATCGTCGACAGCACCCGCGCCTTTGCCTTCTCCCACTTCGGCCCCTTGCGCTCCCACTCGGTCAGCCAGGCCGACACCAGACCGCTCCAGTCCGTGCCGAAGCCGATCGACAGCGCGTGCCGGTCGGGCGTGTACGGGTCGGTGCGCACCTTGCGCAGCGGGTCCAGGACCAGGAACGTCTCGTCGGAGTCGACGTTGGCGTGCATGAGGTCACCCACGCGCTCGTCGGCGGTGAGGAAGTAGTAGTAGCGGCGATACGTCGTGTTGGCGATGCGCTGCTGCTTCGCGCTGTCGGCGTAGTGCTGCACACCGTGTCGGGTACCGAGTCCGGCCCACTGCCCCAGGTGGTATACGTCCACCTCACCGGTGTGCCGGGTCATGGCCTCGGCGAACCGGAAGATGTCCGCGCGGCCCGACCTGATGTAGGCGAACCACAGCCAAAGATCCGGCGAGAGCTCGGAGTTGTCCCATGCGTAGCCGCCGATGTCGTACCGCCACTGGTGCCTGACGGTGTCATAGGTGTGCATGATGTCGCCGTAGTCCCAGAAGCCGTACCAACGGCGTTGCTCCACCTGGTCCTTGTAGTAGGTGAAGAGGAAGTCGAGGTGGTCCTCGATCTTCGCCTTGGCCGGGGTCGACCGGTCGGGCTCGGAGTACAGGCCGGGCCCGAAGACCTTGGCCTTGATGAGCTGCTTGGGCGGCGCGGCGAGCTGCGGCAACACCCGTACGGCCGCGACCTGTTGGGCCAGGGTCTCCGGGGAGGGCGTGGACTCGTTGGCCCAGAACAGCAGTTCCGACGTACGGGCGATGCCGTAGGGCGTGCCGAACTCCGGCTCGTAGTCCTCGTAGGTGATGTTGAGGCCTTCGAGTTGTTCGGCGAAGGTGTCCTGGCCCATGCCGTCGTGGTAGAAGCGCAGGTCCATGGGTTGTGCTTCGGGCGACCAGAGCCAGAGGGTGACCTCGGCCTCGTCGGTGTGGGCGTCGCGGATGTCGAGCTGGGCGGGGTGCTTCTCCCAGAAGTCCCGGAGCCCGAAGGAGAATCCGCCGCTCGCGCCACCGACGTAACCGAATCCGGAGGCCCGCTTCCCGCCGCCGGCGCCGATCCAGCCGTACCCCTTCTTGGTGCGCTTGCGCAGGGTGAAGCCGTCGGCGGAGAGCTGGGCCAGGGTGTAGTCGCCCCACTCGGGGATGTACTGGAGGCGGGTGGTCACCCGCTGGTCCCAGGTCGCGGGGTCGGGCAGCTTCTGGCCCGCGTACTGGGCCTCCTGCACGGCGATGCCGGGGTCGCGGCGCAGCCCGGTGATGCCCTTGACGGCCTCCCGCAGCAGACCGGTGCCCTCGCCGCCGATGCGGATGTGGCGGTCGTAGGACTGGTCGCGCATCGGCACGCTGAAGCGGACACCGATGCCGCGGATGAAGTCGCCGCTCGCCTTGCCGGGCTCCTGGGTGCCGTCGAAGGTGATGGTGTGCACCATGCGGAAGGAGCCGGCGCCCGCGAAGAAGTACAGCCGGATCGAGAACGGCAGCCAACTCCGGCTGCCCTTGCGGTGCTTGCCGTCGATACGGACCACCGCCCGTACCGGGCCGTCCTGTTCGACGGTCACGGAGGAGATGGCACCCTCGAAGCGCTCGGTCTTGACCGTGCCCTGGTCCTCGTCCTCGATCTCGGGCTGGCGGATCAGCACGAGCCGCCCGTTCCTGGCGATCTCCGTCGATCCGCGGGTGACCGACTTGATGAGCGTGGCACCGGACTTGCCGATCTTCGCGGTGATGACACCGGTGGAGACGGTGATCGTGCCGCCGCTCTTGTCGACGGTGACCTTCTTGTCGGGTACGGCGGCGTCACCGGCGCTCAGCGACAGCTTGCCGTTGCCCGAACTGACGGCGTGGGCCGTCCACTTGAGCGAGCCGTCGGGCCAGTAGCCGATCGGCCAGGACTGGACCGGCACGTCCTTGCCGTCCGCGTCCGTGACCGCGAACTTCTGGTCCGGCTGGTAGACGCCCCTGGGCCAGGGGACGCCGACGGTGGAGCCGGGTGCGGCGCCGAGGCCGCCGTCCTCCAGCCAGTCCAGGGTCACCGGACCGTCGTCGGCCTCGGCGGCTCTCGGGGCGGCCTGAGCGTCCTTGGCCCCTAGCGCCCAGCTGAACTGTGCGGCGGCTCCGGCGACGGCGGCCGCCTTGAGGATGGACCTGCGGGGGATGGGGGACATGACCTTCCTTCCACGTACGAATGGTCAGGGGCATGACAGTGAGAGGTACGGCGCCCGGGGCGCCGACCTTGGTCGAGGGCACCGCTCGTCAGCGGCGCCGGTGGCGTTCCTCCACGGCGACGGCCGCCGCCGCGACGGCCCCGAGGACCGGGACCGCCAGCGGTGCGAGGAACCCCGCGGTCAGGGCCACGACGGCGAGTCCAGCGACGATCAGGAAGGACCCGGCGGGGTCGCGCAGGGTCCGGCGTACGGCGTCCGCGAGCAGCTCGCGCCAGGAGGCGCCCGGAACCCAGACGGCCGCCGCGCGGAGACCGGCCACCGCCAGGCCGATCAGCGCGAACAGTCCGACGGCGCCGACGAGCGGACCACCGGGGATCCCGGCCCGCGCGGCCTGGACGTCCACCCAGACCGCGGCCGCCGCGACCCACCCGGCGACCCCGACGAGCCACCCGCGGCGCACGGCCGTACGGAAGTCCGCGACGAACTCCCGCCAGCCCCCTGCCTGATGGCCCGTACGGCGCCGCAGATGCCGGGCGCCGGCGGCGAAGGCCGCGGGGTAGGTGACGCCCCCGAGACAGGCCACGGCGATCCACACGCCGGTGAGCAGGGACTCGGCGAAGACCGCGAAGCGCTCACCGCCGAACACGGACGCCTTACGGGCCTTCACACGCGCTTGCGCCATGCTGACCGCCTCACTTCAGTCCGGAGGTCGCCATACCGTCGATCAGATACCGCTGGAAGGCCATGAAGAAGGCGATGACCGGCACCAGCGCCACCAGCGACATCGCGATCATGCTGCCGTAGTTGGAGATGCCCTCCTGGTCACGGAACATCATCAGGCCCAGCGAGACGGTGTACTTGGAGGGGGTGTTGAGGTAGATCAACGGCCCCATGAAGTCGTTCCACGCGTTGATGAAGGTGAAGATGGCGCTGGTGATGAGGGCGGGGCGGCACAGCGGCAGCACGATCGACCAGTAGGTCCGCAGGTGCCCGCAGCCGTCGAGCTTGGCGGCCTCGTCCAGCTCGCGCGGCAGCCCACGCATGAACTGCACCATCAGGAAGACGAAGAACGCCTCCGTCGCCAGGAACTTGCCGGCCACGAGCGGCACCAGCGTGTCGACGAGTTCCAGCTTGCGGAACATCACGTACTGCGGGATGAGCAGCACGTGGTACGGCAGCAGCAGGGTGCCGATCATCAGCGTGAACAGCAGGTTCCGCCCGGCGAACCGGATCTTGGCGAAGGCGTACGCGGTCAGCGAGCTGGAGATCACGACACCGGCCACGGCGAGGCCCGCGTACATCAGCGAGTTCATGAAGAAGCTGCTGATGGAGATGCCGGAGATGCCGTCGGCGAGCCCGGAGAAGTTCGCCCAGACCGGCTTGGACGGCAGCAGGTCGATGCTGGCGATGATGTCCTTGCTCGGCTTGAACGAGGCGCCGAGGACCCAGATCACGGGGTACAGGACGACCGCGAGGACAGCGAGCGAGCCCACGTGCCAGGCGATCGATCCGGTGCGCCGTCGCTCGTTCGCGGTGCGCACCACAGGGGTGCTGACAGTGGTCACTTGGCGGCCTCCTCGTAGTGCACCCACTTCTTCTGCGACCAGAACAGGACCGCCGTGACCAGCGCCACCGCCACCACCAGCGACCAGGCCATCGCGGCGGCGAAGCCCATCTGGGCCTCCTTGAAGCCCTTCTGGTAGAGGTAACAGGTGTAGACGAGGGTGGCGTCGGCGGGCCCGCACCGGGTGTCTGAGACGACGTAGGCGGAGCCGAACACCTGGAACGCGTGGATGGACTCCAGCAGCACGTTGAAGAACAGCACTGGGGAGATCATCGGCAGCGTGATGTTCCAGAACCTGCGGAAGGGGCCGGCGCCGTCCACCTCGGCCGCCTCGTACAGCTCCCGCGGGACCTGCTTGAGACCGGCCAGGAAGATCACCATCGGCGCGCCGAACTGCCAGATGCTCAGGGCCACCAGGGAGTAGAGGACGTAGTCCGGGTTGCCGATCCAGCCGCCCACGTCGACGCCGAAGATTTTCTGGGTACGGTCCACGATCGCGTCGTCGGAGAACAGTGCCCGCCACACGAAGCCGACGGAGACGCTGGCGCCGATGAGGGAGGGCATGTAGAACGCGGCCCGGTACAGGCCCTGCCCGCGTCGGCTCTGTGCGAGCAGCAGCGCGACACCGAGCGCGAGCAGCAGCTTCAGCGGAGTGGCCACGACGACGTACTTGAGCGTGACCTCCACCGACTTCTGCCAGCGCGGGTCATGGAACATCGTCGTGAAGTTGTCGAAACCCACCCACTCGGGCGGCGTGAACAGGTTGTACCGGGTGAACGCGTAGTACAGCGACGCGATCATCGGCCCCGCCGTGAGCAGCAGGAATCCCGCGATCCACGGCGACATGAAGAGATAGCCGGCGAGGTTCTCGCGGCGCCGCCCGCGCCGCCCGGCGGCGGGAGCGGCGGACCGCTTCTTCGCCGGGCGCACGGGCGCTTCCTTGACGAGCGTCATGGTGGTACGTCCCCTCAGCCCGCGAACGCGGCCTTGGCCTCGCTGAACAGCGACTTGGCGGCGTCGGCCGGCTTGGACTTGCCCTGGGCGACCTCACCGCCGAGGCGCAGGAAGGCCGCCTCGATGACGTCCGCGCCGGACGGGTGCGGGGTGATCTTCCCCAGGACGCCCGCCTTGGCGACCTCGTCCTCGTACGCCGCGACACCCTTGTTGTTGGCGTCGGTGGGCTTGAACGCGTCGTACTGCTCGGTGGTGGCGAGGATGCCGCGGTCGTAGCCCATGATCTTGCCGACCTCGGGGTCGTGGACCATGAAACTGATGAACTGGGCGGCTTCCTTGGGGTGCTTGGTCCCGGAGAAGGCGCTGAGCATCAGCGAGCCGAGGTACTGGCCCGTCTGCTTGCCGTCCGTGGTGGGGATCGGCGCGAGCCCGTAGTCCGACGTGCCCTCGCCCTCGTAGCGGATGGAGAAGTTGTCCCAGGTGAACTCGGACGCGGCGAGTCCCGCCGAGAGACCGGACTTGGGCTTGACCTGCTCGATCTTCTTCGGGTCGGCGACGAGGCCGGACTTCACGCGCTTGTAGCCGTCCTCCCACCACTGCGTCAGATCGTCCTCGGTGAAGCCGAGATCGGAGTCGGTGTAGAAGGCCTTGCCGTTCTGACGCAGATACAGGTCGTAGAGGTACATGATGCCGAAGTAGCCGGTGTCGCCGGCGATCTTCAGCTTGTCCTGGATCGTCTGGAGCGCGTCGAAGTACTCGTCCCAGGTCCAGCCCATCTTCGCCTCGACGCCCGCCTTCTCGAAGGCCTTGAGGTCGATGACGAGCGCCATGGTGTTGGCACCGACGGGGATGGCGATCTGCTTGCCGTCGACCTGACCGTTCGCCAGAACGCCGTTGCGGAAGTTGTCCAGGCTCAGATTCCCGGCGTCCGCCTGCGACTTGAGATCCAGCAGAACACCGCGCTTGTCGTACTTGCGCAGGAAACCGACCGCATTCTGGAAAACGTCCGGCGGATTTCCACCGGAGGCCTGCGTCTGGAACTTCTCCCAGAACGCTTCGTAGTCGGTGAATTCAGGCTTGATCTTGATCTTCGGGTACTTCTTCTCGAAGAGCGCGATCGTCTTCTTGATGGCGATGGTGCGCGGCTCACCGCCCCACCATGCATAACGGAGTGTCACATTCCCGTCTCCGGAACCGCCACTGTCCCCACCGCATCCCGCCGTCGCGGCCAGCCCCAGCGTCGCCGCTGTGGCACCGGCCGCCTTCAGGATCGTACGCCTCTCAACATTCCTACTGGTTCCCACAGTCAGGCCCCTCCCCGCAGCGTCGCCGCCTGCATGAATCGTTTCAAGTAAGCGCTTGCTGGCACAAGCTACGGAGGGCCCGGGAGTGCGTCAATGATTCGGACAGGAATTTCTTGTGAGTGAAGCAAGAGCTTCGGGTCCGCTCAACGGCCAGGCGACACCGAGGAATTGACGAACCCCCAGGTGAGAGGCGCGGGGTCGGCCGGTCGAACGGAGCGCAGGCCGCCGTACGAGATCAGCGGACGGCCGGAAAAGGACGGGCGCCGCAGCGATGCGGCTGCGGACGGTCACGCGGGGCCGAGACTGCGAATCACACGAGAGCACGGCGTCAGTCGGCCCGCACCTGAGTCCGTACGCACACCGAGGGCCCGTCCGCGTTGTCGCGGACGGGCCCTCGGTCCGGGTGGGCGATACTGGGTTCGAACCAGTGACCTCTTCGGTGTGAACGAAGCGCTCTCCCACTGAGCTAATCGCCCGGGTGCAGGAAGAAGATTACCCCATGTCAGGGGGTGCCTGTGACCAGCGGTGACCGGTCCGGCACCCCCACGCGCGGGTCACTGGTCCTTGATGTTCCAGGGCATCTCGAAGCCGAACTTCCACAGGTAGACACCGAGGATCGCCGCCACGATCACGAGGCCGATCACCGTCAGTGTGATGTTGCGCCGCCGCACCCTGGGATCGAGGGCGCGCTGGGCCGCCGCGGTCACCTTGCGCTTGGTCCAGCGGAGCACGAGCTGGGCCCACACGAACTCGGTCGCCCAGATCGCCATACCGCCGAAGATCACGACCCAGCCGGGTCCCGGCAGCGGCAGCATGATGATGCCGGCGACCACGACCGCGAGGCCGATGACAAAGACGCAGACCTGCCAGCTCAGATGCAGCAGCCGCCGCGCCTTGATGAATTCCGGCGCTCTGGAACCGAGCCCCTGCTCGTCCCGCGCCTCGTCCGTCTTGTCGCCGGTCTCATCAGATGCCACGGCAACCTCGCCCGGCTCGTCACTCCCCGTATTCATACAGCCGAACCCTACCGGAGAGAAACCGGTCACCGGAATGGTCGTACCTCCACAAGGGGTTCTCGGCCGGAAGAGTTACGTAAAGGCACGCAAAACACTCAGAGGGGTTTACAACGGCACCGTAGGTGGCATGTCGATTTCGCCGACGTGCGAATCCCCGAGCGCACACTGAGCGAAAGGCCCTGGCGCTTATGAACACCACGGTCAGCTGCGAGCTGCACCTGCGCCTCGTTGTGTCGAGCGAGTCCTCCCTGCCTGTCCCCGCAGGCCTGCGGTACGACACGGCCGACCCCTACGCCGTGCACGCCACCTTCCACACCGGAGCCGAGGAGACCGTCGAGTGGGTGTTCGCCCGCGACCTCCTCGCGGAGGGCCTCCACCGGCCCACCGGAACCGGCGACGTTCGAGTCTGGCCGTCGCGCAGTCACGGTCAGGGCGTCGTCTGCATCGCCCTGAGCTCCCCGGAGGGTGAGGCGCTGCTCGAGGCCCCGGCGCGGGCCCTGGAGTCGTTCCTGAAGCGAACGGACGCCGCCGTGCCCCCGGGCACGGAGCACCGCCACTTCGATCTGGATCAGGAGCTCTCGCACATCCTGGCGGAAAGCTAGGGCGAGGCCGCACAGAGCCGCCCGGCGCCGTCCACTCGGGGAGACGGCTCGGGCACATACAACCGGATAGGGAACGACAGGTGCCGTGGCTGCAGAGCGCGCTGCAGCCACGGCACCTGTCGTGTGTCCGGCCGGGGCCCGTCGGCTCGTCCGGACCGGGTCGGCGGGGGCCGGACCCGTCATCCGGCCCCTGTGAGCCACTACCATCGGCCAGCATCGGCGGGCGTCCGCCCGACCCCCAGGCCAGGGAGCGAATCGTGTTGATCACCCACGACACCCGGTGCGCCCTCGACACCGTGGTGGATCTGGTGAACACCGCACCGGAGGACGACGCGCCGGACACACTGGCGGATGTCGCGGCTCTTGAGGACTTCGTAGGAAACCACGAAATCAGCGATGTCGGGGTGCTCTCGGAGTTCGACCTGTCGGCCGTACGCAAGATCCGCGGCAGGTTCGCCTCGGTCTTCGCCACCCAGGACGCCCGGACCGCCGCCGCGCTGATCAACGAACTGGTGGCCGCCGCCGGCACCACCCCCCAGCTCACCGACCACGACGGCTACGACTGGCATGTGCACTACTTCGCGCCGGGCGCCTCCGTCGCCGATCACCTGGCGGCCGACTGCGGGATGGCGCTTGCCTTCTTCGTGGTGGCCGGCGAGCAGGAGCGCTTGCGGCGCTGCGAGGCGCCCGACTGCCGTCGAGCCTTCGTCGATCTGTCCCGCAACCGCTCCCGGCGCTACTGCGACAGCCGGACCTGCGGAAACCGTCTGCATGTGGCCGCGTACCGGGCGCGCCGCAAGGAGGCCGCGGGCTGAGAGGTCCTGGCGGCGGTCCGGGACGGGGATCCGGGCGGGGGTGGCGACGTGGTCCCCGACGGGTGACGCCGGGGACCACGGGTACGGCTCAGAGCAGCAGCAGGTCGTGCAGCGCAGCCATGAGCAGCAGACACCCGATCACCGCAAGAAAGATCATCAGCGGTGGCTGGGAAAGGGCGAAGAGGCATCCGCGCGGCTCGTTCTGCGGCGGCGTGGTGTCGCTCTGTTTCGTGTCCAGCATCTCGCGGCGATGATGGCGCAGTCGGCACCCTCGGCGCGATCAACACGCCCGGAATGGGCGGTAGTTCGCCACATTCCGTGATGTCCGTTTTGGATTCTGATCGTTTACGGACCGGCGCGGATCCCACTGCGAACGTTTCAGTTCGTCAGGCGACCGTCATATGCCGTGCTTCTTGAGGATGGCCTCGATGTCGCTGAAGTCGTCCCCGGCGTTCGCCGTGGTCCGGGGTTGCCCCGCGGGGCGGACGGCGGGGGTACTGGCGGCCGGGCCGAGCGAGGGCGCCGAGGCCGCGGGGGCCACCGCCTCCTGCTGGGCGCCGCGGGCCGCCTTGCGCTCCTTGCGGGTGCCGCCGCGGCGGCGCTCCACCGCGCGCGTGGTCGAGAACAGCACCCACGACAGGCCGAGCACACCGAAGCCGGCCCAGGCCGTGGGGCTGAACGCGGTGTCCGCGAGCCAGTCGACGACGCCCGTCATCACCAGTCCGAGCGGGACGAGGGAGTAGGCGGCCATGCGGGTGGCCGCGAGGAAGCGCTTTCGGTACGCCGTGACCGCCGCGATGCCCAGGCCGGCCGCGGCGACGGCGGAACAGACGGTCTCGGCAATCATCCGGTCCTCCAGGCAGGGTCGACGGCCAGGTGCCACTTCGTCCCTATCCATCCTGCACCTCCCGACCCCCGCCGGGCCATGCCGCGGCAGGACATCAGGGACATCTCCGGGTCGTCTCCTCCGGAGGTGCCGGTCGGGCGGCACCGGTGGGAGCGCGGATGCCGCCACCGGGCATGACCGGGGTCGGTGCCACCGGGCAGGCCCGAGCTGGGAGACTGGGGCCATGAGCGACCCCTCCCCCGTCCGCCCCGCCGTGCCCGTTCTCGACGTCTGGTGCGAACTGCAGTGTCCCGACTGCCGTGGCGCGCTGGACGACGTCAGGGCCCTGCGTGCCCGTTACGGCGACCGTCTGGAGCTGCGGCTGCGGCACTTCCCGTTGGAGAAGCACAAGCACTCCTTCGCCGCCGCGCAGGCCGCCGAGGAGGCGCTGGAGCAGGGGAAGGGCTGGGAGTACGTCGAGGCCGTGCTGGGACGGGTCGAGGAGCTGGACCGTCAGGGCGAACCCCTCCTGGTCGAGGTCGCCCGTGAACTGGGGCTCGACGCCGAGGAGTTCGACACCGCGCTGATCGACGGCCGGCACATCCTGGTCGTGGACGCCGACCAGGCCGAGGGCAAGGCGATCGGCGTCACCGGCACGCCGACCTACGTCATCGGCGGCGAGCGTCTCGACGGCAGCAAGGACCAGGACGGACTGCGTGAGCGGATCGAGGAGATCATGGACGGACTGCTCGCCGGGCAGGAGTGAGCAGGTCCGAGAGCAGGCTCTCGGACCGGGAATGAGCCGGCCTCAGAGCAGGCTTTTGTACATCGAGTAACCCACCGTCGTGTACCCCAGCGACTCGTACAGCCGCTCGGCCGGTGTGTTGCCCGCGAAGACGTTGAGACACAGGACCCGTCTCCCGGAGGCGATCGCCTGGGCCTCGGCCAGCAGCATCAGGGAACGGCCGTGCCCTCGGCCGCGGAAGGCCTCCTCGGTCTCGACGTCGTAGACCCATGCCGTGTCGTCGACGAACTCCACCCACAGGACCCCGACCCGGACACCTTCGTGCTCCAGGACGCTGAACAGCGCCTTCTCCGTGGCGAGGCCGCGCTCCACCAGCTGTGCGTTGTCCCGCTCCGACCTCGCCCTCGCCGCGGCCTCGGGCACCCCGCGGTCGCTCCAGTCCCGGGCGTACTCCTCGATGCCCCGCTCCGCCCACGGCCCGAACTCGGCCTCCGTCATGGGCCTGCCGCGGCTGCCCGCCGGCAGTACCGGCGCGGTGACGCCGAGCGGCTTCTCCATGCCGCGGTTGCGATGGACGTAACCGAGCAGGGTGGCGAGCCGCAGCGCGGGCCCGGCGTCGGCGGGGACCCTGATCTCCAGCTGCCCGCAGCCCCAGCCCCGCGCCACCTCCTCGGCGGCGAGCGCGGCGACCGTGCCCCGACCGCGCCTGCGGTCCGGTTCCTCGATCCGCAGGTCCTGGATCCGGGCGATGCTCGGTCCGAAGGTCGGGTGGGTCGCGAGGTGTATCGCGCCGACGGGACGACTGTTGACGCACACCTTGTAGTGGCGGGACAGCGCCCCGTCGGCGCCGCGCTGGAGCGGCTCGATCGGCCGCAGGGTGGTGGTCATCACCGGAGTTCTACCCGCTGCCGCGCGCCGGAGCAGCCCAATATCGCGACCCTTTGCGGCCTCTTACGGATCGAGGTCGTCCCCGGCCCGCTCCACGAAGATCCGCATGGCCTTGGCGGTCACCGGGCCCGGCGCGCCCGGCAGTTCGCGTGCGTCGACGCGGTGCACGGCCTGGATGTCCCGCAGCGTCGAGGTGAGGAAGACCTCGTCGGCCCGCTCCAGGACGTCCAGCGGCAGGTCGGTCTCCTTGGCGCCGGTCCATTCGGCGGTCAACGCGCGTGTGATGCCCGCCAGACAGCCGGAGGCGACCGGCGGGGTGTGGATCTCGCCGTCGAGCACGACGAACACGTTCGACCCGGTCCCCTCGCACAACTGCCCGACGGTGTTGGCGAACAGCGCCTCGGAGGCACCCTGCTCACGCGCGCGGGCGAGCGCGACGACGTTCTCGGCGTACGACGTGGTCTTGAGGCCGGTGAGGGCGCCACGCTCGTTGCGCGTCCACGGGACGGTGATCACGGCCGTGGAGTCGGGGCGGGGGCCGGACTCCCCGAGGGCCACCACCAGGGTCGGTCCGTGCTCGCCCCGGTCGGAGCCCAGCGGACCGTGGCCGCCGGTGTAGGTGATGCGCAGCCGCCCGAGAGGCATCGGGTTCGCCGCGAGTACGGCGGCGCAGGCGCGGCGGACCTCGTCGTGATCGGGGTCGGGCAGCCCCAGACCCCGCGCCGACCGGGTCAGCCGGTCCAGATGCCGGGTGAGCGCGAACGGACGGCCGTGCACCGCCTTCACGGTCTCGAAGATGCCGTCGCCCACGGTCAGCCCGTGGTCGAAGACGGAGACACGGGCAGTCTCGGTGTTCTGCAACCCGCCGTCGAGCCAGATCTTCACGTCGGTAGTCCCTCTCCGCTCACCTCGTACGTTCCCGACGCTACCGCGAGCAGCCGGGCGGCCTTCAGTTCGGTCTCGCGCCACTCCGCGTCGGGGTCGGAGCCCCAGGTGATCCCGGCCCCGGTGCCGAAGCGCAGTACGCCTTCGGCGCGGTCGATCCAGAAGGTACGGATGCCGACGGCCAGCTCGCCGGTGCCGCGGTCGGCGTCGACCCACCCGACACCACCGCAGTACGGCCCACGCGGCGCGGTCTCCAGCGCGTCGATGATCCGCAACGCACTGGACTTGGGAGCGCCGGTGACCGAGCCGGGCGGGAAGGCGGCGTCGAGCAGCTCGGCCCAGCCGGCACCCTCGCGCAGCTCGCCCCGCACGGTCGACACGAGATGGACCAGACCAGGATGCTTCTCGACGGCACACAGGTCGGGAACGGTGACGCTGCCGGTGTCACACACCCGGCCCAGGTCATTGCGCACCAGGTCCACGATCATCACGTTCTCGGCGTAGTCCTTGGCCAGCAGGTCGTCCTCGGTCCGCCCGGTGCCCTTGATCGGCCCCGACTCCACGACCGGCCCCTCCCGGCGCAGGAAGAGTTCGGGGGACGCGGTGGCGATCTCCACCCCGTGTCCGGGCAGCCGGATCGTTCCCGCGTACGGCGCCGGGTTGCCGCGGGCCAGCAGCGCGGTCAGCGCGTCCACGTCGGCGCCGGGCATGAGGGACGCGGTCAGCACCCGGCAGAGGTTGGCCTGGTACACCTCGCCGGCGGCGATGTGCGCGCGGATCCGCCGTACGCCCTCCGTGTACGCGGCGCGATCCAGCGACGACGTCCAGTCACCGGTCCCCGGCCCCTGCCACGCCCCCGGCACCGGCGCGGGCACCGGCGCCTGACGTACGTCGGCGAAGCGGGCGCAGGTCAGCCCACCCTCGAAGTCCGCTGCGACGGCCCAGAAGCCGGTGGAGTCCAGGGCCGCGGGATCGCTGGTGACATCGAGGAGACCGGTGGCGAGGCGGTCGCCGAAACGGGCGAGAGGGGCGAGGTCGAGCACGCTGTCGAGTCTATGGCTGGTGTCCTGCGGGTGACCTGGCCATGTCCCTCAGGCCGCCCTGACCACGTACGTCGACGTACGCACCGCAGCACGCTGCGCAAACGCGTTTTTGTACTGGCCCCGGAATCCGCTAGAGTTCAACTCGTCGCCGGGCCGCGAGAGCGGAACGAAACGACAAGCGGACGTAGCTCAGTTGGTAGAGCGCAACCTTGCCAAGGTTGAGGTCGCGAGTTCGAGCCTCGTCGTCCGCTCGATGGGAACAGGGGATCTTCCCGAGCCCCTGCACTCCTGGTGGAGTGGCCGAGAGGCGAGGCAACGGCCTGCAAAGCCGTCTACACGGGTTCAAATCCCGTCTCCACCTCCACGGACGATTAGCTCAGCGGGAGAGCGCTTCCCTGACACGGAAGAGGTCACTGGTTCAATCCCAGTATCGTCCACTGGATCTTCGGATCCCCCCGCGCGATTAGCTCAGCGGGAGAGCGCTTCCCTGACACGGAAGAGGTCACTGGTTCAATCCCAGTATCGCGCACGCAGTATTCACGATCTTGATCGTGGTCCCGAGGACGATTAGCTCAGCGGGAGAGCGCTTCCCTGACACGGAAGAGGTCACTGGTTCAATCCCAGTATCGTCCACACACCGAAGCCCCCGGCCCTGCGGCCGGGGGCTTCATCGTTGGTCGTCAGCTGGAGAACAGCATGTGGCCGAAGCCGCGGTTGCGGTGGTGACCGCCGTGATGACCACCGTGGCCGCCGTAGTGACCGCCGCCGTGCTGCGGCGCGCCCCAGGCCGGTGCGCCGGGCGCGGCAGGGTACTGCGGAGCGGCCGGTGGCGGTGGAACGACGGGGCCGCCGCCGTACTGGCCCTCCAGTCGGGTCAGCGCCTCCAGCTCGCCGTAGTCGAGAAAGATCCCGCGGCAGCCGCTGCACTGCTCGATCTGGACACCGTTGCGGTTGTACGTGTGCATCGGTGCGTGACACTTCGGACACTGCATCGTCTGCTCAACTCCTCGCCCGTTGGTCCTGCTTCGCGTTACGCCAGGACAGACTCCGTCCGGACCTGGTCGGTTGCACCCTACTTCGCCATACCGTCCGCCAACTCCGGCGGGGTGAAACCCATTCGGTCACAGGCGTCCACCACGGCCCGCTCCACGTCGTCCAGTGGCCGGTCCGCCGCTGCCGCCTTGGCGACGGCCCGGGCGGCGGTCTGCACGGTGAGGGCGCGGGCGGGGATGTCCAGGGCGGGCCAGGGGTCGCCGACGGCGGGGACGGCCGGGCCCCCGGCCGCACGGTAGGCACCGAGGAAGCGGACCCAGTCCTCGGGCGCCAGCAGGCCACAGGCGTACCAGGCCGCGGGCCGGGCGAGGTCCCAGGCGGGCTCCCCTACTCCGAGGTCGTCGACGTCTATGAGGCGCCAGGGACCGTCGGGGGCGGGGTGGCGCACGAGTTGACCGAGATGGAGGTCGCCATGGCAGAGGGTCGTGCTGTCGGACATGGGGGTCTCGGCGCGGGCCCATTCGGGGAGGGCGGACCATGCGCGAAGGACGGGGGCGACGGCGGGGTTGAGCTGCTGCCGGGTGGCCGAGAGGAGGCGAGCCACGGCGAGGGCGGCCTTGACGGGACCGCGCATGGGAGGCAGGCCGGGTGGGGCGGGAGTGCGGTGGAGGTGGGCGAGGAGGGTGGCGGCGGACTCCCAAGGGGCGGCGTCCGGGTTCTCCGGGTCCACGGGGGCGCCGTAGGGCCAGAAGGTGACGAGTCTGCCGTGCAGGTCGACGGGCGTCAGGCTGAGCGGGGGCAGAAGGATGCCGGGATTCTGGGTGGCGGTGGCGAGGCGGGGGGCCAGTTCGGCGGGGACCGTGTCGGGAGCGTGCGCCTTGGCCACGGTGTCCGCGTGCCGGACGACTGTCGCGTCGGGGCGATCGGCGAGGGTGGCTGCGCCGCAGTCACAGGTCGACTTGTGTGAGTGGACCTCGGCTCTGACTCGCCAGGTGAGTGCGGTGAGCAGGGGGTGGGTCACGGGTCTCCCTGAGGGGCGGGCGGGTCTCCTCGTGAGGGTACGCAGGGTTGTTCCTACGGCTGCAGGCCGGTGGGGGCTGGTCGCGCAGTTCCCCGCGCCCCTAAAAGCCCGACGGACCGACAGCCGCGTACGGCGCGAAGGGGACGGGGTGGGGGGGTGTCCGCCCGCAGCGGCCGGCGTCCGTTACCGAGCACTGTTGAACCAGCAGAACCGCCGGACCGAGGACGGACACCCCCCCCCCCCCCCCCCCCCCCCCCCCCGAACCCCACCCGCG
>NZ_JBJDQL010000013.1:0-11422 GCF_044903305.1 Streptomyces sp. NPDC019531
CTCGGCCGGCTGTTTCCTGGGGTTGAGGGGCTGGGTTTCGTGTGGGGTGGGGGGGGGGGGGGGGGCTTGGGTGGCGCGGCCGAGGGACGTTCGGACCGCGGTGTCGGGTGCGGGGCGTCGGGGGGCGGTCCCGCTGGGCCAGGTGTCGGAAGCGTGGGCTGTCGGCCGTGCCGCGGGGCCTGGCCCGAGGCGGCGGACCGGCTCCCCGTGCCGGTCACCGGGCCTGGCACGGGCGAGGCTGTCGCAGGTTTCGACGGCCGGACCGTCCGGCTCCGGGGCGGCGCCCGGGGGTACGGCCTGGGTTCCGCTCTCGGAGGTGGCCGGGCTGCCGGGTGGGCGGTTCGGGCTGCGTGGTGCCGTTCGTGTGTCGGGCTGGGTGGTGGGGGGCAGGGCGTGCGTGCGGTTCTCGGGGGTGGCCGAGGGGGCTGGTGGGCGCCTCGGGGTGCGTGGTGCCGTTCGTGCGTCCGGCTTTGCGGCGGGCTGCGGCCTGTGGCCCGCGGTACCTGACTCGTCGGCGGGCTCGCGGACCAGCCGCCGTAGGACCACGACCAGCCTCGACCCGCTGGTGCCCAGGCCGTGGACCAGGTCGCGCAGGGCGGGCAGCAGGGACTGGGTGACGTAGGCGAGGGCGCCGACCAGGGCGCCCGGGGTGACGCCCCGGGCCAGGAGCCAGGGGGCGCAGGCCAGGAGGAGGACGATCGGGAGTTGACCGCCCAGGGCGAGGGAGGCCACGCGCAGGAGGGACCAGTGGGCGAGGGAGTACGCGGCCCGCTGTTCGGTGTCGACAAGTCGGCCCATGTCGGCGGCGACGCGTTCCTCCGCGCCGGCCGCCGTGATGTCCCGCAGCCCGGGGCAGACCCTGCCGAGACCGTCGGCGAGTGCCTCGTCGGCGCGGAGGAAGCACTCCTGGCGACGGGCCAGCGGCCGCAGGGTGGCCGCGAACAGGCCCAGTCCGGCGGCCAGCGGCGGCCCCACGACCAGCAGGAGCAGCGGGCTGAGCGAGGCGAGTCCCACGACGGCACCGACGGCCGTGAACACGAACGAACGGGACACCAGCACCAGCCCGGCGAACGTGTCCCGCGCGATCTCGACCTGCTGGGTCAGCCCGGACAGCGCCCCCGCGTCAGCCTCTCGCACGCCGCGTTCGACCACCCGCTCGACCAGCACGTCCCGCAGCGGCTCGACCAACGCGGCGACGGCGGCGTACACCCGTACCGTCCCGTAGGCGCCGACGAGCACTCCGAGCCCGGCCACCCCCAGCCAGCCGAGTCCGACGCCGGGCCGCCCGGCCAGAAACCCCTCGTCCAGGGCGCGGGCGGGCGCGTACCCGGTGAGGAAGGTCTGCGCGGTCTCCAGTACGGACCATGCGCCGAGCCGGGTCAGCACCCGCCACCGGGCTCGCAGGAAGCGGAGACCGCGTGCGTGGACCCCGTCGGTCACGGTGCCCTCCGGACCGTGCTCGGTCCCTCGCTCATGACGGCCCCGACTCATGACGGCCCCCGTCCGAGGCATCCGCCCCGTCTGCGAACACCCCCCGGTAGTCCGCCACCCCCCACAGCTCCTCGTGCGGCCCCACCGCCCGCACCCGCCCCCCGTCCAGCCAGGCCACCGCGTCCGCGCGGGCCGCCGTGGCGGCGCGGTGGGCGACCAGGAGCCGGGTGCCGCCCGTCCCGCCGCTCACCAGGGCCCCGGCGATCCGTGCTTCCGTCACCGTGTCCAGACTGGACAGAGCGTCATCGAGGATCAGCAGACGGCCGCCGTGGGCGAACGCCCGGGCCAGGCCGAGCCGTTGGGACTCGCCGCCGGAGCGCGGGGCGTCGGCGACGAGGGTGTCGTAACCGGCGGGCAGCCGTCGTACGAAGTCGTCCGCGTGGGCCGTGCGGGCGGCCTGGCGGACGCGGGCGGGGGAGGGGGAGGGGGACGGGAGGGCGATTCCGATCTCCTCCTCGATGGTGCCGCCGAGCAGGGCGGGACGTTCGAAGGCATGGCCGATCGCCCCGCGCAGTTCGTCGTGCCTGAGGTCGCGCAGCGGGACCCCGTCGAGCAGGACCTCCCCGGCATCAGGGTCGGTGAGCCGTCCGGCGACCGCGGCGAGCAGCGACTTGCCCGCCCCGGACCGTCCCACCACCGCGAGCGTCGTCCCACCGGGCACGACGAGGTCGACCCCGTCCAGCACGGCACGTCCACCGCGCCGGACAGTGACGCCACGCAGCTCCAGCCGCCCCGGTCCGGGGGGCAGGGGGCGTTCGCCGTACTCGACCGGGGACTGCGCGAGGACCTCGTCCAACCGCCCGGCCGCCGCCCGGGCGCGGGCCAGTCCGGCGAGCTGTCCCACCAGGACGCCGACGCCGGCCGCGAGGACCGCGTAGCGGGACGCGGCGAGGACCTCGCCCACCGTCACCCGGTGCCGGGCGAGCAGGACCCCGGCCACGGCGACGACACCGAGTTGGAGCAGCGGGGCCACGGCGACGGACTGGCCCGAGGCCCGACCCTGGATCCGCCACATGCGGTGACCGGCCTCAGACAACTCGGGCAGCGGACGCAGGATGCGGGCCGTCTCACGGTCCGCCGTACCGGCCGCCTGGATGGTGCGGTGGCCGCCGACGGCCTCCGTGAGCGCCTGCGCGATCCGTCCCTGCACCGCCTGATAGCGCGTCACGCACTCCCTGGTGTCCCGGGCGAAGGCACGCAGCAGGACGGCGAGCACCGGTGCTCCGGCCAGGAACACGGCAGCGAGCCAGGGGGAGATGAGTCCGAGGGCCACCACAGCGCCGACCGGTCCGGCGAGGGCTGCGACCATGGCGGCACGGGCGGTCGGTGCCGTGCCGGCCTGGGCGGCGTTGCCGACGAGGCGGGCGACGAGGTCTCCGGGCCCGAAGCGGGACGTGGCGCGCGGGCCGACGGCCAGGACGTGACCGGTGAGGCGGCGGCGCAGCCAGGCGGTGGTGCGGGCGTCGACCGTGCCGCCGAGGACGGTCTCCGACGCGTCGAGCAGGGCGAGCAGCAGGACAAGCCCGGCGCAGTACAGCACCCAGCGGGTCGCCGGGTCCTGCGCGAGAAGCAGGTCGAGGGTGCGGCCCAGGGCGGCGGGCAGCAGCAGTCCGGCGCCGGTCGCGACCGTGCTCACCAGACACAGCACCAGACAGCGGGCGGGGGCCGGGCCCAGCGGACCGGACCCCGCCGTGCGAGTCGTCATACGGCGGCCTTCCAAAGGTGTGCAGAACCCCGGGCGGCCCCTCCCTCGCGGGAGCGGACCGCCCGGAGCCATGGGCGCACGATGCCTGTCAGAGACAGAGCGTCACGCTCGCCGCGCTGACGCAGGACAGCAGGCTGAGGGTGCTGTTGGCGGCGCCGCCGGTGTGCTCGTCGGACTCCATCGTCTGCAGGTCGAGAAGTGCCATCTCGTTTTCCTCTCTTCGGTGTCGTCCACCCGTGGGGACGGGGTTGGGTCACGGCTCCATCAGGTCGCGGAACCGCGTATGTGGGGCCGCCCGAGCGGCGGCAGGAACGGCAGGTGTGCGGTGGTGGGGCTGTCGGGGGCCGCGTGGGCCGCGTCGAGCGCGAGCAGGCACCCTGCCGTTCCGGTGCCCAGGTCCATCGACAGCCGCATCATCTGGTGGCCGGGGAAGGCAAGTTGACCCTGGTAGTCCATGGCGAGCCAGCCGAGTCCGTCGATCTGTTCGGCGATCCGCTTACTGCTCGCGCCGGGCGTGTCCGTGCGGGCGAGGTGCAGGATCATCCCGGCGCGGCCCTGGAAGAGACCGGGCTGTACGTAGAAGCGGCTGGTGGCGGCAGTCAGGATCCCGACCCGCGCCCGCTCGAACTCCCCCTCGGTGTCGGCTCCTTGGGCGAGGTAGTCGTCCAGGACCAGCCCGATGCCCGCGCTGCCCTCACCGAGGTACGGCAGCGTCCGCCAGCCCTCGTCGACCTCCAGCGAGCCGCTCGGGTGCGTCACACAGCACTCCAGGTCCCGCCGCAGCGCCACTTCGGCAGCCCTCAACAGCAGGGGCTCACCGGTGCGTTCGTACTGCCGCAGCAGGAAGAGCGCGGGCCCGGTCCACCCGCGCAGCAGCCCGGCCCGGCGCTTGGGACTGTCGGGAAGGGGCTGCGCGAGTCGTCGTACGAGGACGTCGGCGGCCTCGGCGGCACAGTCCCGCAGCGTCGACTCGCCGGTCGTACGGGCCAGTTCACCGAGGACCAGGCCTAGTCCTGCGAGGCCCCCGTGCAGGTCGGAGGAGAGGTTCTGCCACCTCTCGGCGAGGACACGCTCGACCAGATCGAGGGCGCGCTGCCGGTGGCCGAGCCGGTCCAGGACGTGGGCGACGCCCGCGAGACCGTCGTAGAGCCCAAGCGGTGTGCCCGTCGGCGGGGGCGCGGTGCGGGCCAGGAGCCAGCGCTCACCCTCCTCGTACCGCTCGGCGCCGACCGCGTCCAGCGCGTACAGCACCCCGGCCGCGCCGTGCGCGAGCCCGAGGCCGCCGCCGTCGTTGAACTGCGTGATGTCACCGGGGAAGAGCCGGTCCTCGCGCTCCGGTGTGGCCGAGGCGAGGAGCGCCTTGCTCATGGAGTCACGGCTGTGGGGCCAGTCACCGGGCTCGACGAAGGACGCCGGGGCCTCCAAGGCCGTACGCTCGCCGCCGATGCCCGCAGGGTTCCGCGTTGCGATCTCCCGGGTGATCTCCGCGACCGCCTCGTCGAGGAACTCCTTCGGCACGTCCGGGAACTGACGGAGGATCACCTCGGCCAGATGGGCCGCCTTGTCCCGGTCGACCACGAACAGCGTGGTGACCGGCAGGAACAGGGCGAGCCGCAGACAGGCCAGCGCGTAGCGGTCGACGTCGATGCCCTTGCGGTCCGGCGGGGCGAAGAAGCCGGGGTGGGCGACGACCTGGCGGCCGTTCTCCTCGACCGGCGCCGCCGCCTCGAAGTCGAGCAGGGACACCGACTGCTCGTCGGGGCCGACCATGATGTTGAAGACGTGCAGGTCGTTGAAGACGATCCCGCGCGCGTGCACCGCCTCCACCGCCCGCTCGACGGCCCCGTGGACACGTACGGCCCACGCCGTGTAGTCGGCGACCGCCTTCGGGTCGGGGTCCGGGGTGAGCAGCGGATGCCGCTCGGCGAAGAACGAGTTCAGCGGGCGACCCTCCAGGAAGTCCATGACCAGGAACCGGTGGTCGCCGAGCGTGAACCAATCACGTACCTCGGGCACCACACCCGTCCCCGCCACCCGCTCCAGGGCGTCCTTTTCCCGCTCCAGACGGGCGATCGCGTCCGCCCCGTCGGCGGCGAGCCCCGCGTGCGGCCGGCCCTCCTTGAGGACGACCTTGCGCCCGTCCCGGGTGTCGGTCCCCTGGTAGACCCCGCCGCCGTTGGAGAAGTGCAGCGCCTTCTCGATCCGGTAGGGCAGCTCGCCCACCGTCGTGGTGTTGCGGGCCGCGAGATGCGGTTCCAGGAAGGCGGGCAGCGTCACCCACTCGGGCACCTGGAAGGACGGCGCCCGCCTGTCCGGCACCAGGGTGCCCTCGCCGTTGCGTACCGCCGGGACCAGGGAGCCCCGCTCGTCGACCACGAAGGTCCGTGCGAACGCGCCGTAGCGGACGTGTAGCGGACCCTCGTACCAGCGCAGATCGGTCAGGATGTACGGCCCGTCGAAGCCCTCCAGGAGCTTGCCCAGCTCCCGCAGCACCTCGTGCAGCTGCTCCTCGTCGGCCGGGTAGATCGTGACGAACTTGCCGCTGGTGTCGCGGGCCGCGTACTTGGTGTTGCGCAGATGCAGCAGATGCGGGCCCGGCACGAACTTGAACGAGATGCGCCGCGGCACGCAGTAGTCCCACACGATCGCGGCGATCCGCTCCGCGTTCGCCCGGGTGGCCGAGGCGTGGATCTTCCAGCCCTGCGAAGGACCCGGCACCGGTTTTCCGTCCGGGCCGAGCGGCGTCAGCGTCAGCCAGTCCCCGATCCGTGCCGCGTCCCAGCCCTCGGGCACGTCACGGCGTGCCGTCGCGTAGACGGGTGCCTCGCCCGCGGAGATCCGGTCGGGCGTCTCGTAGAAGTGTCTGTCGGCGAGCGCGTACACCTCGTAGCGCTTGTCCATTCGTCCCCCTCCGTGGCCCGGCAATGAGCCTTCCAGTGGGTCGACGGGCACGGACAGTCACGGCTGTCACGAGACCACCGTGCGGAACGCATGCGTCAAGAATTGTTCGGTGAGTTTCGAGCGTGGCCGCCGCAGATGTTCCACGGAACGCTCACAGGGGCTGCGCAGGTGCCGTATAAGCGCTGTAATGGCGGACGTGGTGACTGAGGACGCTGCGGGACGCAGAGCGCGAACCTTGCGCGCCGAAAGCGCCCTGACCTCGCTCCTCGACGGTCCCGAATCGACCGATCGGCTGCGCCGCGTACTCGAGCAGGCCCTCGTCTTCGCCGGGGCCACCCTCGCCGCCGTGTACACGCCCGGCGAGGACGGCGACCTGCTGTGCCTCGTCGAGTCGGCCGGCGTCCCCCGGGCGGTGTACGGGCTGCGCGACAGCTATCCGAGCTCGGGAGGCTCCCCGCCGGCCGACGCGCGCCGCTCCGGACGGCCGGTTTTCCTCGGCCCGGAGGAACTCGCCGCCTGCGCCGAATCCCGCCGAGCGCCCCAGCGGGACTTCCACCTGGCCGTGCTGCCCGCGCCCGGCGACGACGGCCGGGCCTGTCTGCTCGCAGTCACCGAGGACCCGGGCGGCTTCGACGACGAGGACCGCAAGTGTCTCGAACTGATCGCCGACGCGATCGTCTGCCCCGCCCCGGCGGTGGCATCGGAGGGCGGGGAACTGGGCTCCGACGCGTTCAGCCTCGCCATGGACACCGGCCGTATCGAGATCGGCGACGAGATCCTGGAGCTGTTCGGCATCAGCCGGACCGACTTCGACGGCAAGGTCGAGACCCTGCTCGGGCTGACCGTTCCCGAGGACCTGCCCTCGCTGATGTCCCTGTTCGAGGCGGGACACATGTCCCTCGGCGACCGCGAGCTGGAGTTCCGCGTCCTGCGGCCCTCGGGGCCGCCCAGGTGGCTCAGGCTCCGCGGCCGCATGCTGCCCGGCGGAGAGGGCCGCCCCGCCCGGCTCATGGGCACCGTCGACGACGCCTCCACCCTGCGCTCCGACGTCACCGACGTGGCCCGGGTGCAGCGCCTGGCCGCCGCCCTCGCCATGGCGGGCACCGTCCGCGACGTCAGCCAGGCCGTCGTCTCCGCCCTGCGCGCCCCGCTCAGGGCCGACCGCATCGCGCTCGCCGAGCTGGAGAACGAACGGCTCGTCGTCACCGTCCTGGACCCGCCCGAACCCGAGTCCTGGCCCGAGCTGTGGCGCCTGGAGTGGCGCAGCGAATGGCCCGAGGCACCCGTGCGGGCCATGCCCACCCTGGCCACCGCCCTGCGCGAGGGCCGCGCCCAGATCTGGCCGGCGGACACCGTCCTGGAACCCGCCCTCGCCGACGTCGGCCCCGGCGGCCTCGCCGTCCTGCCGCTGCCCGCCGCGGGCCGCATGGCCGGCGCCTGCCTGATCGGCTGGGACGCCCCGCACCACTTCGGCCCCGACGAACGCGCCCTGCTCACCGCCTCCGCCGGCCTCGCCGGACAGGCCCTGACACGCGCCCACGCCCTCGACGCCGAGCACGAACTCGTCGGCATGCTCCAGCGCCAGCTGCTGCCCCGCCGACTGCCCGAACTGTCCGGCGCGACCGCCGTCGCCCGCTATCTGCCCAGCACCGCGGGCCTGGAACTCGGCGGCGACTGGTACGACGTGATCCCACTGCCCGACAACCACGTCGCCCTCGTCATCGGCGACGTGCAGGGCCACAGCGCGCCCGCCGCCACCCTGATGGGTCAGATGCGCACGGCCCTGCGCGCCTACGCCGTCGAGGGCCACCCCCCGGACGTCGTCGTCGCCCACGCCAACCGCCTCCTCATGGATCTGGAGACCGACCTCTTCGCCACCTGCACCTACATCGACCTCGACATGGAGGAGGGCACCGCCTGGTGCGTCCGGGCCGGCCACCTGCCGCCGGTCCTGCGCCATCCCGACGGCACCACGGACATCGCCGAGGCCGGGGGCGGCCCCCCGCTCGGCGTGCTGGCCCAGGCCGATTTCCCGATGTCCCCGCTACGGCTGAGCCCCGGCACCCTGGTCGCCCTCACCACCGACGGCCTCGTCGAGTCCACCGAGGCCGACATCGACGAGGGCATGGACCGGTTCGCCCACGAACTCGCCGTCTCCGACCCCGCCCACCTCGGCCTCGTCGCCGACGCCCTGCTCGGAGGTGCCCGCCGCAGCGACGACGTCGCCCTGCTCCTGCTGCGCTACGACGGCATGGCCACCCAACCGCTCAGGGAGACCTGGACCGTCTGGCGGGTCCCGGAGGCCGCCCGCCACGCCCGCCGCTTCACCCGGCGCACCCTGCGCGTCTGGGGGGTCCCCCAGGACACCCTGGACACCGTCCTGCTCGTCGTCTCCGAACTGGTCACCAACGCGCTCGTGCACACCGACGGCCAGGTCCGCCTCGACCTCACCCTGGTGGGCCGGCGCCTGCGGGTCTCCGTGGCCGACGCCTCGCCCCGCACCCCCGCCAAGCCCACCAACATCGGCTGGGCGGCCACCGGAGGCCGCGGCATCCTCCTGGTCGAGGCCGTGTCGGCGGCCTGGGGCACCGTCCCCGTCAGCGGCGGCAAACAGGTGTGGAGCGAAATCGCACTCGACGGCTGAGGCGGGGTACCCGGGGCGCACCATCCCAGCGGAGAGAGGTACGTCATGACCCAGCACGTCAGTGACATCATGACCAGCGCTCCCGTCACCGTGGAACCGCAGACCTCCGTGACGGCCGTCGCCCGGCTCATGCGCGACCAGGACCTCGGCGCCGTCCTCGTCACCGACGGTGACGCACTGCGCGGCCTGGTCACCGACCGCGACCTCGTCGTGCGCTCCCTCGCCGAAGGCGGCGACCCCGACCAGACCACCGTGGCCGGCGCGTGCAGCGACGACCTGGTGACGGTCGGTCCCGAGGACGACCTGGACCACGCCATCGCGCTCATGCGGGAGCACGCCGTACGCCGGATCCCGGTCGTGGCGGACGGCCACCCCGTCGGCATCGTCGCTCTCGGTGACGCGGCCATGGAACGCGACCCCGGATCGGCCCTCGGCGACATCAGCGTGGCCCGGCCCAACATCTGAGCGGGGAAAACCGGTTCGACAGGTCGTCAAGGTCCGGGGTGCCGCATCCCCTGCGAACACCTGTCCGTAACCGGTGCCCTGACGGGCCTCCCGGCCCGTTTGCTCCGGCGCCCAAGGGGGACCCGGAGCGACAGCATGGAAGGACGGTGAACCGCCGTGACCCCGCAGACCGTTGAGAAACCCGTCGCACGCCGGCCCGAGACAGGCTGGTCGAGGACCCGCCGCCTGCACGGCAAGGGAGACCTGCGGACCTGCCTGCCTGCGGTCGAGGACCGGGGTGGAGCCACCACGGCACAGACGGGGGAGGGCAACATCTTCCGCGGCGAGGACTGAACCTCCCCGGCGAGGACCGGGCGTTCACGGCACGTCACCCTCAAGTCACCCGCCTGCCATGGCCGGTTCTTCCGGATCCGGGCTAAGGTGACGCAGATGAAGGCTCTCGTGCTGTCCGGCGGGGCCGGTAGCCGGTTGCGGCCGATCATGCACGCCTCGGCCGAACAGCTGGTGCCCGTCGCCGACAAGGCCGTCCTGTTCCACGGCCGCCAATCCGTTGCCGTCGCGGGGATCCCGCAGGTCGGCGGGGTCGTCGGCGACAACTGCGTCACCAACCCCGTCGACGAGTTCCGCCTGGGCCGTCCCGACGCCCGGATCCCGCTCACCCGGATCCAGGACCCGCGCTTACTCAGCGGCGCGGGACTCGGCCCGGACGGCCGGGTGACCGGCCTGGAGGAGATGCGGGAGCAGCCCGAGAGCGACCTCCGGGGCGTCGTCGAGGTGGGCGCGAGCGTGGCCAACCCACCGGATGTGGAGCCCGCCGCCAGCGGGGCCTGCACCCACGTGCGCGACTCCCGCGTCGGCCCCTTCGCCTCCATGACGGAGAACTGCCGGGCCGTGGCCGGCCAGGTCGAGTTCTCCCCGCCGAGGGCCCACCGCGTCGTCCCCGGAGACCACAGCAAGGTGCGGATCCCCTCATGACCTTCCGGCGCGACACGGCCACCGCCGCCGAAAGGATCATGCTCTCCACCGCCAAGCCCTGCCATGAGAGCGTCCGGCACGGTATGTTCCACGTCACACGTTCCGGCGAGGGCAGCCGGTACGAACCGACGGGGGACGTGCTCCGGTACCTCGGCGCGCACTCGGTCCATCCGGATCGAACGTGCCCCCACCAGCAGCGAGGCCCTTGTCAGGCCCGCACCGCACGCCGCCTCCCGTGCCCTCGGGCACGTCCGGTGGACCGAGGTCGGCCGGCCTCGCCCCGGGTCCGGCGGTCCGCCCTGCACGAAGCACTGCCACATATCCGCAAGGAGACTTCCCAGTGAAACGTCATGAGTTCCTTCGGGGACTCCACGAGGCCAGCGCGAACCGGAACTACCTGGAGATCGGCGTCAACGACGGCCGCAGTCTGACGTTCTCCCGGGTGCCGAGCATCGCGATCGACCCCGCCTTCAAGGTGGTCACGGAGATCCGCTGCGACGTTCACCTGGCCAAGGCCACGAGTGACGACTTCTTCGCCCGCGAGAACCCGCTCCAGCACCTGAAGGGCGGTCGCCACCCGCTGCGCAACATCGCCCGCAACCGCAGCCCCTTCGGCTACTGGCGGGACGTCACCCTCGATCTGTCGTTCATCGACGGTATGCACCTCTTCGAGTACGCGTTGCGCGACTTCATCAACGTCGAGAAGCACTCGGACTGGTCCAGCGTGATCGTCTTCGACGACATGCTGCCGCGCAACGTGGACGAGGCCGCCCGCGACCGGCACACCGACGCCTGGACCGGCGACGTCTACAAGCTGATCGAGATCCTGAACCGCTACCGGCCCGACCTGGTCACGGTCCTCGTCGACACCGAGCCCACCGGTCAGCTCGTCGTCTTCGGCGCCGACCCGACCAACACGGTCCTCCAGGACAAGTACGACGAGATCATGGCGGAGTTCAACGTCCCCGACCCGCAGAAGGTGCCGGAGACGATCCTGGAGCGCACCATCGCGGTCAAGCCGGAGACCCTGCTGGACGCCCGCTTCTGGAAGCCCCTGGTGCACGCCCGCGACCGCGGCACCAAGCGCGCCCGCGGCCTGGAGCCGCTGCGCGCGGCCCTGAAGCAGCTCAGCGACACCGACTGAGCGAGTCCGAGCCGCACGCGGGAGGGCGGTGGGGGGCGGGGCCCGCCCGCCCCCCCCCCCCCCCCCCGCGGCACATCACCCCCCGCCCGCCCCCCGC
>NZ_JBJDQL010000013.1:11432-41858 GCF_044903305.1 Streptomyces sp. NPDC019531
TCCCACTCCCACTCTGCGCCGGCGCGCGCGGGGGGGGGGGGGGGGGGGCCCTCCCCCCCCCCCCCCCCCACCCCCCCCCCGCGCTTCACTTCCCGCGCAGCCCGAGCCGCGCGGCCACTCTGCCGGCCAGCTGCCTCGCCCTGCGGACCAGTCGCGGCCGGGCACCGGGCCGGGGCGGCCGTACGACCCGAATCCTGCCCGCCTTCACCCGCACGGCGAACGGCAGCGGATGGAAGCGGGGTTCCGGCGCGTCGGACGCCGGGCTCAACGCGATGCGCCAGGCCGCGCCGGCCAGGTCGCCGACGGGCAGCTCGGCCTCCAGAAGGGCCGCCGAGCCCTCGGGGCGGAGGGTGCCGGACGCCTGCGCGGACACGCCACCGGAGCTCCGGGCGAACTTCAGCAGCACCGGAGTGTCCCCAGGCACGTGGAACGGCACCGGCACCTCGACACGGGAGCCGGAGACGGTGACCTCCCCGGGCGTGAGACGCCCGAGCTCCAGGCGCTCGCTCGCGGCGTCGACGTCCAGGGCGAGCGTGCCCTGCTTCGTCGTCCAGTACGGCAGCACCACCTGGCCGCCCACCACGCCGGCGTCCGTGGCCGTACGCCCCCTGACGGGGACCGGGCCCAGTCGGCACTGCTTGGTCCAGCCGCCGAGCTTGACGCGGACGAAGACGTCCCACAGCCCCGCGCCGAGCGGGTTGCCGTCGGCAGCGGTGGCCGGATCCACCGCCGCGGTGCCCCGCAGCACCAGCCGCACCCGGCCGTCCCCCTCCGCCGGGACGGTCTCACGGGTGAACTCCACGGGCTGGAAGTACTGGGCGGAACTGGCCCGCTCACGCAACAGCAGATCGACCGTGGCACGGCCGAAGCCGGCGACGCTGTGCGCACCCACCCGGTCCACCGCCTCCTCGACGGAGGCCGGAGGCCCGGCGATCGGGGCCGCGGTTCCCCCCGCGGGGAAAGTCATCGGCGTGCCGCGGGAGGCGAGTTCGGCCGACAGGCCGATCCGCAGGACGCCGCCGTCCCACTCGACGCCGTCCGGCGCCGCCTTGGGGGTGACGGAGGCCTCCCACTCGGCGAACGCCACCAGGTCGTCGAGCCGGCCGTCGGCGATCAGCGCGGCGACGACCTGCTGGGTGGGCTGGAGGCCGGCCGCCACACCGGGCCCGAAGCGCTCGACGACCACGGCACGGATCTCCGTGAAGAGCTCCTTGCGGTAGTCCTCCGGCGCGTTGAGCAGACGCTTGCCGCGCATCCGCTCGACCATTTCGTTGCGCAGCCAGCGACGGAACAACCGGTCGCGCGTGGGCCCCGGTTCGGTGTACTTCTCGACGACGTCGAGCGCCTCCCGCAGGTTCTGGAAGTAGCCCACGGGGTCGAAGCGCTGGAAGCCCGCGTTGGAGGCGTCGTCGCGCTTGAGGTGGTAGTAGCAGACGTAGTCTCCGAGGACGGAGACGTTGTCCGCGCGCAGATACGCCTCCGTGACGAAGACATGGTCCTCCAGCCGGCGCCTGCCCTCGGGGAAGCGCAGGCCGATCCGGTCGAGGAACGCCCGCCGGAACATCTTGTGCGGCGTCAGGCTGTCGATCAGCGGGGCGTTGTCGACGGTGGCGTGCGGGTGGTTGCGGCGGAACAGCTCCACCGGAACGCCCCGCCCCTTGCCGGCCATCTTGCCCACGACCACGTCGGCGCCGTTGGCGACCGCGTAGTCGTACATCCGCTCCAGGGCCTCGTCGCCGAGATAGTCGTCGTTGTCGACGAACATCACGAACTCGCCCTCGGAGGCGGCGATCCCGACGTTGCGCGGCTTGCCCGACCAGCCCGAGGCCTCCTGGTGGATGACCTTGAAGTTCGCGGTCTCGGCGGCCACCGCGTCGAGCCGCGCGGGCGTGTCGTCGGTCGAACCGTCGTTGACGAAGATCGCCTCGAACTCGTCCGGGGGCAGGGACTGCCTGCGCAGCGAGGCGATGCAGTCCTCGATGTAGTTCCCCGGGTTGTAGACGGGGATGACGACGCTGACCTTGACCGGCATCGGTGTCCGGACTCCTTGGGTGGCTTGTGGCTTGCGTCACGGATCGACGCTGTGTGGCCCGATGTTAACGCCGCCGCGTAAGTGCCGCGTCAGCAGGCCGTCTTGGCGAGCCTGGGGACCGTCTCGCCGAGGCGGGGAAGTGCCGCTCGCCCTGCTCCGGTGACGCGAGGCGGGACGCAGGCCCCCCTAGGCTGATCCCGTGCGCCTGCTGCTGATGTCCGACACCCACCTTCCCAAGCGCGCCAAGGAGCTACCGGCCCCGCTGCTCGCCGCGCTCCCGCACGCCGACGTCGTCTTCCACGCCGGAGACTGGGTCGACACCGCCACCCTCGACCTGCTGGAGAGCCGCAGCGCACGGCTCGTCGGCGTGTACGGCAACAACGACGGACCCGAGCTGCGCGCGAGGCTGCCCGAGGTGGCGTACGCCGAACTCGGCGGCCTGCGCTTCGCCGTCGTCCACGAGACCGGCGCGGCCCAGGGCCGGGAGGCCCGCTGCGCCGCCCACTACCCGGACACCGACGTCCTGGTCTTCGGCCACAGCCACATCCCCTGGGACACCACCGCTCCCGGCGGACTGCGCCTGCTCAACCCCGGCTCGCCGACCGACCGCCGCCGCCAGCCGCACTGCACCTACATGACGGCGACGGTGACCGACGGCCGCCTCACGGACGTACGCCTGCACCGCCTGCCCCCGCGCTGACGGCCCGTTTCGCCCTCGTGCCCACGGGCACCCGGACGCCCGCACTGTCAGTCCCGGCTGATACGACGGATAGATGGCCACTGCACCGGTAACGCTGCTCCGACGCGCGGTGAGCCCCGGGAACTCCGGGTCGCCGCGCACCGTCCTCGTCGTGATGTGCGCCGGGTATTTCCTGGTGCTGCTCGACGTCACCATCGTCAACGTCGCCCTGCCCGCCATCGGAGCGGGCCTGGGCACCGATGTCGGGGGCCTGCAGTGGGTCGTCGACGGTTACGCGCTCGCGCTCGCATCCCTCATGCTGACCAGCGGCGCGGCCGGGGACCGGTACGGACACAAACGGGTCGTGCTGACCGGCCTCGGCGTCTTCGGGATCGGTTCGCTGGTCTGCGGGCTCGCCCAGAGCGTCGGTGTGCTCGTGGCCTCCCGGGTGATCCAGGGCGTGGGCGCGGCTCTGCTGCTGCCCGGGACGCTCGCCATCATCGGGCGGGCCTTTCCCGACGATGCTGCTCGGGCCCGGGCCATCGGCGTGTGGGCGGGCATCGGCAGCCTCGCCCTGCCCGCCGGACCGCTGCTGGGTGGGGCCCTCGTCGACGCTCTCGGCTGGCGGGCCGTCTTCCTGATCAACGTGCCGGTCGTGCTGCTCGCCCTGGTGTGGTCCACGGCGGTGGTGCGTGGGAGCCGGGAAGCCCGGGCCAGGCCCCTGGACCTGCCCGGGATGCTGTCCGGAGGGGCACTGCTCCTGGCGACGACCTACGCCTTCATCGAGGGCGGACACTCCGGTGCCGGCTCACCGGAGGTGCTCACGGCGGTGGCCGTCGCCGTGGCGGCCCTCGCCGTGCTGGCCGTGGCGGAACTCCGGCGCGGCGACGACGCGATGCTGCCGCCCGCTCTCCTGAAGCGCCCCGCCTTCACCGCGGCCAACACGACCGCCGGGATCATGAACCTCTGCACCCTCGGCACACTCTTCGCGCTGATGCTGTTCCTGCAGTCGGTGCAGCACCGCTCGGCCCTGCTCGCGGGCCTCACCGTCATTCCCCTGTTCGCCCCGCTCGCGGTCATGGCCCCCGTCGGCGGACGCGTCACCAGCCGGTTCGGCCCCCGGCTCCCCGCGGCGGCGGGACTGTTGCTCGCCGCGGGCGGACTGGCGCTCCTCGCCCGCGCCGGAACCCACGCCGGGTACGCCGACCTGCTGCCGGCGTTCCTGCTGTGGGGCATCGGCTGCGGACTGCTCACCCCCGCCGTCGTCGCGGCGGCCATCGCCACCGTCCCCACCGAACGCTCGGGCCTCGCCTCCGCGGTCAACAACACCGCACGTCAGACCGGCGGCGCGATCGGCATCGCGGTGGCGGGCGCAGTCGTGGGACAGCCCGACGACCGGACGCGCTTCCTGCGGGGCTTTCACGCCGTGGCGCTCGGCTCGGCCTGCCTCTATGCGGCCGCGGCGGTGCTGGTGCTGACTCTGCTGCCGGGCGTCCTCGGGCCGACGCACCGGGAGTCATGAGAACCGGGCCGCCCCGAACAGATGGGGAGCGGCCCGGACACTGCGAGTGTGCGCTGTCACGGACCTCCTTCCCGATCGGAGGTTGGGCGAGGGCTCGGACACCCTCTGCCGCAATTCGGCGCCTACCCCTTTCGGGCGCGTCTCACACCCTTCGATTCGGCCGTCGTCGTATCCCCGTGATCGCGAGCACCACGACCGCGGCTGCCGCCACCGCGGCCGCGACCCGTCTGGCGACCGGCATGCCGATCGCACTCAGAAGGTCAAACGGTTCGTCATCGGGTTCCTCGGCCGCCCGGACCGCCTCCGTCACCGAGCCGGTCACCGTCTTGCCGTTCTTTAGTCCTGGACGCTCGCCCCGGGCATGCAGGGCGCGACCCGCTCGATGTCGAGGAGCGCCCGCCAGGAGTCGTCGACCGGGACGGGCACGGTGAACTCGTGGTGCAGTTCCATGACTTCCTCCAGGCAGCCTTTACGAAGGCGGATGGATCGACCCCGCCGTCGCCGTCAGCGGGGTTCCGGTGCCGCCCCAGCGCAGCGCGACGATCTCGGCGGCCACCGACACGGCGACCTCCTCCGGCGTACGGGCCCCGAGGTCGAGGCCGACCGGCGAGCGCAGCCGGGACAACGCGGCCTCGGAGAGCCCTGACCCGGTCAGCCGCTTCATCCGGTCGTCGTGCGTACGGCGGCTGCCCATCGCCCCGATGTACGCGGCGGGGCGGCGCAGCGCCTCCTCAAGGAGGGGCACGTCGAACTTGGGGTCGTGGGTCAGCACGCAGATCACCGTGCGCTCGTCGGTGTGGGTGCCGCTGAGGTACCGGTGCGGCCAGTCCACGACGACCTCCACGCCCTCCGGGAAGCGCTTCGGCGTGGTGAAGACCGGGCGGGCGTCGCAGACGGTGACCCGGTAGCCGAGGAAGGCGCCGATCCGGGCGACCGCGGCCGCGTAGTCGATCGCGCCGAACACCAGCATGCGGGGCGGCGGGGCGAAGGAGTGCAGGAACACGGTGACCGCGTCCTCGCGCCGCTCGCCGCGCGGGCCGTAGTGTCTCAACCCGGTCGCGCCCAGGGCGAGTTCGCCGCGTGCGTCGGCGGTGACCGCCACGTCGAGACCGGTCGTGCCGAGGGTGCCCGAGACCCGGTCCGGCCACACTGCGAGCGTGGCTCCGAGGCGTGCGGGGCCGTCGGTCACCGTGGCCACGGTCACCGGGCGGTCCGCCGCGACCGACTCCGCGAGCTCACCGAACGCGGGATCGAGGGCGGCCGTCACGGGACGTACGAGAAGGGTGATCTCCCCGCCGCAGGTGAGCCCCACCGCGAACGCGTCCTCGTCGCTGTACCCGAAGGTCGCAAGGCGGGCCTCACCGCTCGCCACGACCTCCTGGGCCAACTCGAACACGGCCCCCTCGACACACCCGCCGGACACACTGCCGACGACCTCGTCGTCCGGACCCACCGCCATGGCCGCACCCGGATCGCGAGGCGCGCTGCGGCTCGTCGAGACGACCGTGGCCAGTCCGAACGGCACCCCTGCCGTGTACCAGCCGTGCAGCACCGGGAGGATGTCACGCATCGTCGGCTCCTTTCACCACCGCCGCCAGACGCTCCAGCGCGGCCAGGCTGTGCCCCTCGACCAACGCGTCCACGCTCGGCAGCGCCGCCGCCAACCCGGCGGCCAGGGGTGCGTAACCGGGACGCGCCTGCGCGGATTGGCCCAGATCACCGGGTGTGCCAGCCGGTGCAAGCGTCGCATCTGGGCCGCGAGCAGCCCAGGATCGCCACGCTCCCAGCCGTCCGACAGCACCACGACCACCGCGCCGCGCGCCATGCCCCGCTGCCCGTCGGTCGAGGAACTCCCGCAGCAGCTCACCGAGCCGGGTACCGCCGCTCCAGTCCGGCGCGGCGGAGGCGAGCGCGGCCATCGCCCGGTCCGGGTCGCGGTGGCTCAGCTCGCGGGTGACTCGGGTGACTCGGGTGAGGTGGGTGAGGCGGGTGGCGAGGGTGAACACCTCGGTCGGCGTGCCACGGGCGGCTCGCGGAGGGACCGGGTCGGTGGAAGGTGCGGTTCCGGCGGCCCGGCTCCATGAGCTGGAGCAGCGGCTGCCCGGACTGACCCGGGGTGAGGGTGAGCTGGAGAGTGTCTTCGATCACTACGCGCAGATCACTCACGGAATTGTCCCGTTTAGGCCGGCCGCTACCCGGAAAAGCTGAAACTTACTCATCAGTCATAAGTGTTGACGGTGTGCCGGATGAGTCGGATTGTAAGGTACATGCCGAACTTGCGCGCGCGTCTGCTCGTTGTTCTGGTTGTCCTCTGTGGATTCCTGACGGTGACGGGTACCCCGTCCGCCTCCGCCGCCACCATCGCCGACTCCCTGTCCTTCGACGGCACCGCCCTCACCGTGGCGAACGGCCGTTTCGTCGACGGCAACGGCCGCGAGGTCGTGCTGCGCGGCTACAACGTCTCCGGTGAGACCAAGCTCGCCGAGAATCACGGTCTGCCCTTCGCCTCGGTCGCCGACGCCAAGAAGTCGGCGACCGCGCTGAGAGCCCTCGGCGGCGGCAACTCCGTACGCTTCCTGCTCTCGTGGGCGTACGCGGAACCGGTGAAGGGCCAGGTCGACACCACCTATCTGGCCAACGCCACCGCGCAGATGCGGGCGTTCCTCGACGCGGGCATCCGGGTCTACCCCGACTTCCACCAGGACCTGTACTCCCGCTGGCTGTTCAACTCGGGCAGCTGGTACACCGGCGACGGCGCCCCCGCGTGGGCGGTGGCGCTCGGCAACTACCCCGCCGAATCCTGCGGCATCTGCTTGCTGTGGGGTCAGAACATCACCCAGAACGGCGCGGTGAAGGCCGGCCAGTACGACTTCTGGCACAACAACTACGGCCTCCAGGACTCCTTCCTGGCCACCGCCCAGAAGACCATGACGTACCTCAAGGCGAACCTCAGCACCTACGAGTTCGCCGGAGTGGTCGGCTTCGACTCCTACAACGAGCCCTACGCCGGCACCTACGACTCCGGCCAGACCAGCCGCACCTGGGAACGCGACGTGCTGTGGCCCTTCTATGTGAAGTTCCGGGCCCGGATGGACGCGGCCGGCTGGACGGACAAGCCCGCGATGGTCGAGCCGAACCTCTTCTGGAACGGCAACGTCAGCAAGGAGGAGGGCGGCCTCCTCGACGCGGGCATGCTCGGCTCCCGGTACGTCTTCAACACCCACTTCTACGACCAGAAGGCCATCTCCGGCATCCTGATGTGGGGCAACGCCTCCGACGGGCAGTACGTCAGTGACTTCGGCACCGTCCGTGACCGCGCCTCGGCGACCGGGACGACGGCGATCGTCAGCGAGTTCGGCCATCCCCTGAACGGCAGCACCGCCGGCAAGGCGCCGACCGTCCTCAAGGCGATGTACCAGGCCCTCGACTCCCGGGTGAAGGGCGCCGGCTGGTGGACCACACCCGCCTCTTCGGGCACGGTCCTCTCCGGCACCCAGTGGCAGTGGGACATCTACAACGGCCGTCACCACGAGCTGATGAACGACAACCCCGACAAGGTCATGACCTCGGGCGACGCCTGGAACGACGAGGACCTGTCGGCCGTGAAGCTCGACGACTCCGGCACCGCGGTGCTCCGCCAGGACGCCCGGCTCCTCGACCGGATCTACCCGAGCGCCACCTCCGGCAGCACGGTCGCCTTCACCTACGAGGACCGCTCACGCGACGGCTCCACGACCCTGACCTGGAACCCGGTGCCGAGCAGCCTGCCGAACGTGTCGTCGCTGGTCGGGTCCGGTCAGTACTCGGTGCTGGTGTGGCGGTCGGGCAGCGGCTCGGCGCCCACCGAACTCCATCTGCCCGCCTCCTTCCCGACCTCGACGACCACCGTCGTCTCCGACCTGGGCACGGTCTACGGCCCGCCGGCGTACACCTCGTCGACCCCGGTCGGTACGGCCGTCGAACCGGGCGGCACGGGCAGCCGCCGACTCCTCCTCACCGACTCGGACTCCGGCGTCCTGCACTACGCGCTGGTGACCAACGGGGCGACCTCGCCCTCCGCGTCCCTGCTGAGCGCGGCCAAGTCCGAGCTGGCCAACTGGGTGGCCCAGAAGATCGGTTGACTGTCGCCTGCGTCGGGGCCGAAGCGGGCCCCGACGCAAGGACAGAGGCGTGAGCCCCTACGACGACGGGCTCGTCCAGTCCGCCGCCACATGCCCGAGCCGCACCCGCTGCGGATGGTCGCCCACCGCCACGGACACCGTCTTCTGCCCGGTCGCGAAGTCGATCGCGGTGACCTGGTCGGCACCGCTCTCGGACACGACACAGCTCTTGCCGTCACCGCTGACCGTGGCCCAGTAGGGCTTCGATGCGGCAACCAGCGGCCCCTCCTGGAGGGTCGTGCGGTTGACCACCGTCGCGTAGTCGTCCATCGTGCCGGCGACGCAGAGCTTGCTGCCGTCCGGGCTCATCGAAATGCCGTGATGGCGCGAGTCGTTGACCATGGTCGTGCGGTCGTCGCTGGTCGCCGGGTTCTTCGGCAGGGTCTTCGTCCGGGTGATCTTGTCGGTGGCCACGTCGTACTCGAAGAAGCCGTTGAAGAACGACACCTGGAAGTACAGCTTGGACTCGTCCGGCGAGAACACCGCGGGCCGGACCGCGTCCGAGTAGTCCGTGAGGCCGATCGCGTCCAGCCTGGCCCGCATGTCGATGACCTTGACCTGCTTGTACGTCGTGGCGTCGACGACCGTGATGTGCCGGTCGCCCTTCGTCCAGTCCAGCCAGGGTGCGTCGGAGTCGGTGTTCACGTCACCGATCGCCATGTTCCAGATGTACTTGCCGTCCTTGGTGAAGATGTTCTCGTGCGGCTTGTCGCCGGTGGCGAACGAACCGAGCTGCTGACCTGTGTTGATGTTCAGCACATGCACGGTGTTCGCGGTCGACGCCGATACCGCGACCCGGGTGCCGTCGGGGGAGACCGACATGTGGTCCGCGCGGTAACCCGACACCGGGAAGCGCCAGTTGATGCTCCCGGTGGCCAGGTCGATGGACACGACGTCCGCGAAGCTGGGCCGCGAGACGACCACGGACTTGCCGTCCGGGGTGGAGTACATGTCGTCGACGAACTGGTCGTGGCCCTCGCCGACGCTGTTGCGGATCGCCATGAAGTAGATCCACTTGATCGGGTCGGCGTTGATCTCCGCCATCCGGGCGTCCTTGTCGGGGATGACGTTGATCCGGCCGATTTTCGCCAGATCGCCGGAGGACTTGATGACGTCGGCCGTGCCGTCCCAGTTGTTGCCCACGAACAGCACCTCGCGCAGTGCGGCGGCGTCCGCGGCGGAGGCAGCGGTCGCGGGGGCGGTGACGGTCAGGACGACGGCGGCGGCCATGGCACACAGGTGCCTCGGTCTGAGAACGGGCATGGCGGGTCTCCCTCTGGGCGGCTCATGACGTAGGCATGCCAAGGCGGTAAATCTGAAGACGTGTGCATTCAGAGTGAACTTACTGCAAAGTAAGGAAGGGGCGCCCTTCTCCACAAGACTGCGTGCACGATAAAAATTGGGCGTCATGCGCGAGGCCGGAGCGTTCCGGCCCGAATGGGAGGTGCGGTGACGGGCAGACTCAAGGCCCCGACCGGTCGCTACGGCGGCAAGACCGCCGCGGAGCGGCAGGCCGAGCGGCGCCGGCGTTTTCTGGACGCGGCACTCCAGCTCTTCGGGGACGCTCCCGGTTACCGCGCCACGACCGTCGCGGCCCTCAGCGAGGCCGCCGGGCTTTCCACCCGGCAGTTCTACGAGGAGTTCCGCACTCTGGAGGACGTCCTCGCCGCGCTGCATCTGCAGGTCAACGACTGGGCGACGGCAGCCGTGCTGGCCGCGGTGGCCGACGCAGGCCACCTGCCGCTCGCGGAGCGGGCGGCCGTGATCTTCCGGGCGTACGCGGCGAATGTCACGTCCGATCCGCGGCGGGTGCGGATCACGTTCGTGGAGATCATCGGAGTGAGTCCGCGGCTGGAGGAGCAGCGGCTGGCCAGACGGTCCCAGTGGCTCGACCTCGTGTGTGCCGAGGCGCAGCGGGCCGTGGTCCGGGGCGAGGCCGCGCCGCGGGACTTCCGGCTCGCCGCGACGGCGTTCATCGGTGGGGTGAACGGTCTGCTGCACGACTGGAACGCGGGGTGGGTGGACGCGACCCTGGACGACGTCGTCGAGGAACTGGTGCGGCAGCTGCTGGGAATCCTTCAGCCGCCCGGCTGGATGGAGTCCGCCGTCTGAGAGACGTCCTCGGCCGAGGATGCGCAAGACCGGACTGCCCTCGCCCGGCATGCACAGCCCGGCGACGACACCGGGAGCGCCGGTCCGTCGACTGACCTCGCGCCGGTGGCCGAGGAGCGCCGCCGCCGGCGTACCGCTGACGCCGAGCCTCGCTGGAGTCCACCCGTCCGGGGCGTGAAGCCCGGGCAGCGGTGGCCGGGTTCGAGGGCGGTGCGAGTCCGGGGCGCGGACGGTGGTCCAGGCGCGGGCTGCTGTTTCGGGATCGGCGTGAGCCCGTGGCGCGGGCTGCTGTCTGGGGACCGTTGTGAGCCCGTGGCGCGGGCTGCTGTCTGGGGATCGGCGTGAGCCCGTGGCGCGGGCTGCTGTCTGGGGACCGTTGTGAGCCCGTGGCGCGGGCTGCTGTCTGGGGATCGGCGTCAGCCCGTGGCGCGGGCCGCCGCCACTCGGGCCGTGTTCGCGCGCCGTACCTCTTCGAGCCGGTCGAGGTTGTCCGTGACGAGGCGTTTCTCGTACGCCGACTCGACCGCGAACCAGATGCCGACGAGGTTGGTCTCCCGCTTGCACGCGACGTCCGCGGTCGCCGTCCTGATCTCCAGCGGGCTCGTGCCGTCGGTGAACCGGGGGTCCGCCACGGCGTCCAGGGGATCGCGGTAGTCGAATCCGCGCCCGCGCATGCAGCCCGACCAGGAGGCGAGAGCGGCCCGCACCCGCGAGTCCTGCCTGGACAGCGTGAAGCCCTGGTCGATCAGGGCCAGCGGGAGGTTCTGGTACTCACTGGGCGGTGCCGTCCGGGCCATCCTCTGCCGGGCCTCGCCGTTGCAGCCGTCCTCGGGAACCTCGCGGCCGCCGACGTGGGCGCGTCCGTCGCCGCTCAGCACGGTCTCGGTCGTGGGGCCCGTGTCGGACCGTTCCGTGGCCTTGGTGGTGTCGATGCCCTTCGTCGGCGTCAGGTCGAACCCGGCGGTCGCGGCCTGCTCGGCGTTGGCGACACCGTAGCGGCGGTCGGTGAGGGTCTTCGGCATGGCCTCGTCCGCGTCGGGGTCGCTCGACCTGCTGTAGGTGACGCCGAAGCGCGCGGCGCATTCGGCCACCAGGCGCACCTCCGCCCGGTTGAGCAGCTGTCCCTCGTCCCAGCTGAGCGAGTAGCGGGCCAGCGGGAGTTCGAGTTTCGCGGCGTCGAGAACGACCCGTGCCCGCACGGGCGGCTCGCCCCCCGGACCGCCCGTGGAGCCGGTCCCTCCTGATGTGGCGGTGCCGGAGCCCGCCGAGCATCCGACGGCCAGGAGGGCGGTCAGAAGTGCGGCGCGGTGCGTGGCGTGACGGCGGCGGGTCGGCCGGGCAGGCACAGGTCTCTTCCTTTCCGCTGACGGCTGGATGACGGACCGCTCCGGAGGCCGTGGCGAGCGCCTCCGGAGCGGTGCGGTCGGGTCAGGACGTCCAGTAGGCCGACGAGATCTTGTTCCGCCAGCTGGTCATCAGCGGGTTGACGTCGCCCGGGTCGTACCAGCCCGTGCAGGTGGTGTAGCCGGTGCCGTCGCAGACGTACCAGCGATAGCTGTCGCGGTTCTTGGCCGACGCGGAGTTGTTCCCGACCACCTGGCTGGAGTTGCCGATGAAGTAGTTGTCGTGGAGGTTGCTGTCCGAGCCGTACATGTCCCAGATGCCGTTGGCGTAGTTGGGGTTGTACCAGAGGCAGAACTCACCGCTCTCGCAGACACCGTTGTGTTCCGCCGCGGTCGACGGTGTGGCCGCGACGGCGAGTCCGGAGAACGCCAGTCCGGACACCGCGACGGCGGTCATGAACTTTCTCAGCCGCATGTTTCCCCCTCTTTCACGTGGTCGTGGTGGTGCAACTGACGCCCCACAGTGCCCTCTTCCAAGGAGCCGGGCCACAGTCTTCGAACCTGCTCGAAAAGCCCTGGGAGTGGAGGTGAACGCGATGCTCCGCGAGACGGAGCCACCGCGGCTCTGGCGGACGACCCCCTGGGGATGTATGAGACATGTCAAGAGAATGGGGGGGGAATCGTGTTGCGCATTCATCTCAGTGAGGCGGACCACGGCCGGATCCGCGTGGCGTCGGGACCGGATCCCATGTGGGAGATCGCCATGAGCCTGCACCGCTTCCAGACCCGGCGGGGGCGGTGGGCCTTCGCCGCCTGGTACCGCTCGGCCAGACAGCGGCTGCGCCAGCCGGAGCTGAACCGGGACCTGCGGCTGCTGCTGCCGCTCTTCCCGCGGGCCGTCTACTTCCCGGACTTCCTCACACCCTCCGAGGCCCGGGACGGCCTCGACGCGGGAGTGGAGGCCGTCCTGAGCGCACCGCGCTCCAGGGTCCGCGGTGAGCTGACCAGACTGTCCACCACCGTCGACGGAACGCCGGCCTGGCTGGCCCGCCTCGCCGACGGGGACGGGCGCACGGCGCTGGCCACGGCGCTGCGGACCTACCACGACGCCGTCATCGCGCCCTACCAGGAGGACATGCAGGCCGCCGTCGACGCCGACCGGGCGTTCCGTGCGCGCGCCATCCTCGACGCCGGCGCGGACGGCCTGCTGCGCAGTCTGGGCCCGGGCATACGGTGGCGGCCGCCCGTTCTGGAGGTCGACTACTGCTGCACCCGGGAGCTGTATCTCGACGGGCGCGGTCTGCTGCTCGTGCCCTCGTACTTCGACTGGCAACAACCGGTGGCCCTGGCCGACCCGGCGCTGCCGCCCGTCTTGATCTACCCGGTTCACCACGAGCGGCCGCTCGGTCCCGAGGACCGCGAGCGCCTGGACACGCCGCTCGCGACGTTACTGGGACGCAATCGCGCCGCCATCCTCCATCTGGCCTCCGTGGGCGCCACCGGCGCGGAACTCGCCCGGGCGCTCGGGGTCTCGCCGGGCACCGTCACCTTCCACACCCGAGCCCTGCGCGAGGCGAACCTCATCACCAGCCGCCGGCACGCCGCGACCGTGCTGCACAGCCTCACCCCGCTGGGAGCGGCCCTGTTGCGGGCCAGGCCGGCGGGCTCGCAGTAGAGCCGCCGACGGCATGAGAGGGGGCCGAAGAATCCGCCGGCCTCACCGTTCCCGGCCCCGCCCGTCCATCCGCGCCACCGCCGCCACCACCGGCCCCACCCCGTCCTCGTCCCGGATCCGTGCCCCGAGTTCCCGCGCCCGCTCCCCGTACATCGGGTCCCGTGTCGCCCGGGCCAGCGCGGCGCCCAAGGTATTTGCGGTGAGGCGGCGCAGCGGAACCGCGCTCGGGGCCACGCCCAGGGCGACCAGCCGGTCCGCCCAGAAACCCTCGTCGAACTGGATCGGCACCGGCACCGCCGGCACCCCGGCGCGCAGCCCGGCCGCGGTCGTGCCCGCACCCGCGTGGTGGACCACCGCCGCCATGTGCGGGAAGAGCGCCGAGTGCGGCACCTCGCCGATGGTCAGCATGTCGTCGCCCGTCGTCGTCAGGCCCGCCCAGCCGCGCTGGATCACTCCGCGCAGGCCGGCCCGGCGCAGCGCGCGGACGATCTCGGAGCTGATCCAGGTGGGATCGGGCACGGTCGCGCTGCCCAGGCCCACGAAGACCGGCGGGGGTCCGGCGTCGATGAACTCCCGTAGGTCGTCGGGGAGTCGGTCGTCTCCGTCGTACGGCCACCAGTAGCCCGCCACGTCGAGTCCGGAGCGCCAGTCACGGGGCCGGGCCACCACCCGCGGGCTGAATCCGTGCAGCACCGGCCAGCCCTGGCGTTCACGGGCCCGGAGTGCCGCGGCCGTGCCCTTCGGGGGCAGGCCCAGCCGGGCGCGCACCGCCGGCACGGCCGAGGCGAAGACCTGTTCCACGGCCAGGTTGAGGCCCACCCCGGCGACCCGGTTGCCGAGTGCGCCCCAGGAGCCGATGCCCAGCATGGGGGGCGGGAACTCCCGTGTGGCGCCGAGGGGCTGGAGGTTGAGACCCAGGCTGGGCAGCGCCAGTCCCTCGGCGATCGCGTGCCCCAGCGGGGCCACCGACCCGGAGAGGAGCAGCGCGTCGCTCACCCGGGCGGCCGCCACCAGGTCGTCGGCCATCTCGCCGGCCAGGGCCCGTGCCATCGCGACCACCCGCACCAGCTTGCCCGCACCGGTCGTGCTGCGGTGCAGGGCCCGGCCGCGCGAGGACTCCAGTTCGGCGCGGGGATCGACCGGAAGCGCGTGGAACCCGATCCCGGCCCGCGCCGCCAGTGTTTCGAAACGGCTGTGGGTGACCAGCGTGACCTCGTGCCCGGCCCGCGCCAGACCGTGCCCGAGGCCGGTGAAGGGGGCGACATCGCCCCGGGAACCCACTGTCATGATCGCTACCCGCACGACGCACAGTATGGCGTCGCATCACGCCGCGGCGTGCGAACAACCCGTGCTCTCCGGCCAGCTCACCCCTGTCGCATCCGTTGACTTCAACCTCTCCCGGCTCTACCTTCGGCGCACGGTGTTCGATTCACCGGTCCATGTTCGAAATGCCGATCGGATTCTGGTGTTCCCCCGCCACTAGAAGGAGCCGCATGTTCCCCCCGCCGCGCACGACCCGTAGAGGTCTTGCCAGACGTCTCAGAGCCGCCGCAGTCCGCGCCCTTGTCCTCGCCCTGACCGCGACCGCCGCGCTGCTCTTCGCCCAGCCGGCCCCGGCGCAGGCCGCGACAAGCCGTCAGGTACCGGCACAGGCCGCGACAAGCCGTCAGGTACCGGTGCCGAGGGCGCCCATGGGCTGGGCGTCGTGGAACAGCTTCGCCGCCGTCATCGACTACGACGTCATCAAGGCGCAGGTCGACGCGTTCGTCGCGGCGGGGCTGCCGGCGGCCGGCTACAAGTACATCAACATCGACGAGGGCTGGTGGCAGGGCACCCGGGACAGCGCCGGGAACATCACCGTCGACGAGTCCGAGTGGCCCGGCGGCATGAAGGCCATCGCCGACTACATCCACAAAAAGGGTCTCAAGGCCGGCATCTACACGGACGCGGGCAAGGACGGCTGCGGTTACTACTATCCGACAGGTCGCCCCGCGGCGCCCGGCTCCGGCAGTGAGGGCCACTACGAGCAGGACATGCTCCAGTTCTCCCAGTGGGGCTTCGACTTCGTGAAGGTCGACTGGTGCGGCGGTGCCGCGGAGGGGCTCGACGCGAAGACGACGTACCAGGCGATCAGCGACGCGATCGCCAAGGCCACCGCCACCACCGGCCGTCCGATGACCCTGTCGCTGTGCAACTGGGGCAGGCAGAACCCGTGGAACTGGGCCCCCGGCCAGGGCGCGATGTGGCGGACCAACGACGACATCATCCTCTGGGGCAACAAGCCGTCGATGGCCAATCTGCTGACCAACTACGACCGGAATCTGCATCCCACGGCCCAGCACACCGGCTACTACAACGACCCCGACATGCTGATGGTCGGCATGGACGGCTTCACCGCCGCCCAGAACCGCACCCACATGAACCTCTGGGCCGTGTCGGGAGCCCCGCTCCTCGCCGGCAACAACCTGGCCACCATGACCACCGAGACGGCGAACATCCTCAAGAACCCCGAGGTCATCGCCGTCGACCAGGATCCGCGCGGCCTCCAGGGCGTCAAGGTCGCCGAGGACACCACGGGCCTCCAGGTCTACGGCAAGGTCCTGTCCGGCACCGGCAACCGCGCCGTCGTCCTCCTCAACCGCACCTCCTCCGCCCAGAACATCACCGTGCGCTGGTCCGACCTGGGCCTGACCAACGCCAACGCGACCGTCCGTGACCTGTGGGCGCGCTCCAACATCGGCTCGTACGGCACCGGTTACACCACCAGTGTCCCGGCGGGCGGTTCGGTGATGCTCAGGGTCAGCGGCGGCACCGAGGCGGCGAGCAGCACCTATACGGGCACGTCGAGCTTCACCGGGGTGGTCGCGGGGAGCACCGGCATCAAGACCGTCGACGTCGCCTACACCAACAACACCTCCACCGCCCGCAAGGCGACGCTCCAGGTCAACGGCCAGGGGTCGACGGCGGTCTCCTTCCCGCCGACCGGCTCCTCACGGGGCACGATCTCGGTCCAGGTCGGTCTGTCCAAGGGCTCGTCGAACACGCTGACCTTCACCAACGCCCCGACCCTCACCGGCATCACGGTCCGTCCGCTGCCCGGAGCGAACAGCACCCTGGCCGTCGGAACGGGCTCCGGCCGCTGCCTCGACATCTACGACCACACCATCGGCAACGGCACCCAGGCCGAGTTGTGGGACTGCAACGGCGGCCAGAACCAGCAGTGGACCTACACCTCGCGCAAGGAGCTCGTGGTGTACGGCAACAAGTGCCTGGACGCCTACAACCTCGGCACGACCGACGGCACCAGGGTCGTGATCTGGGACTGCAACGGCCAGAACAACCAGAAGTGGAACGTCAACAGCGACGGCACGATCACCAATGTCAACGCCGGTCTCTGCCTGGACGCCTACGGCGCGGCCACGGCCAACGGCACCCAGATGGTGCTGTGGACGTGCAACGGCCAGAACAACCAGAAGTGGACGCTGAGCTGATCTAGATCTGCCGGGCGGCGGCCGCCACCGTCTGCTCCAGCAGCGTGGCGATGGTCATCGGACCGACGCCGCCCGGCACCGGCGTGATCAGCGAGGCCCGCTCCACGGCGGAGTCGAAGTCCACGTCACCGATGTTCCCCTCGTTGTACCCGGCGTCGATCACGACCGCGCCGGGCTTGATGTCCTGGCCTCGGATCAGCCGGGGCCGCCCCACCGCGGCGACCACGATGTCCGCCTCCCGTACGGCCGCCGACAGGTCCGCCGTACGGGAGTGGCAGTAGGTCACCGTGGCGTCGCGGGCGAGCAGCAGCATCCCGGCCGGCTTGCCGAGGATCGCACTGCGGCCCACGACCACGGCCCGCTTCCCGGCCGGATCGACGTCGTACTCGTCGAGCAGCCGCATGATCCCGCCGGGCGTGCACGACAGGAACCCCGGCAGGCCGAAGCTCATCGTCGCGAAGGAGGCGAAGGTGACGCCGTCGACGTCCTTCTCCGGCGCGATCGCCTCGAACGCGGCCCGCTCGTCGATGTGTGCCCCCATCGGGTGCTGGAGCAGGATTCCGTGCACGGCGTGGTCGTTGGACAACTCCCGCAGCGTGGCGACGAGTTCCTCGGTGGTGGTGGCCGCGGGCAGCTCCACGTGCCGCGACTCGATGCCCGCCTTGCGGCAGCGGTTTCGCTTCATACGGACGTAGGTGACGGATGCGGGGTCCGCACCGACCAGAACCGTCGCGAGACAGGGCGCCTGTCCCGTCCGCTCGGTGAGCTCGGCCGCCCGCTCGGTGGTCTCCTCGACGATGCGCCGAGCGAGCGCGGTGCCATCCATGATCCGTGCCTGAGACATGATCCACTCCTGAGCCGATCGAAAGAATCGCCCAGGCGCACGGCATCGAGTGCGAACCGCTCCCCGGTGGTGCTCCACCTCAGCGCCAGTCACGGTCCGGTCATCAGACTAACCGACGCGCTACGGCGCTCAGGCCCCGCTGTCCTGCGGCCCAGCCGTAGGGTCGGTCCCCGTGAGGAAGCCGGTCGCCTGCGCGTGGACGGGCTCAGCGCCGATCGCCTCGGCCCAGCGGGCGATCTCCCCGGCCAGTGCGCTCGCCCCGGCCTCGTCGCCCGTGTCCCGGGCCAGCACCGCCAGAAGCAGCTGCTGGGTGAGCACCCCGGGCACCATCCCAGCCCGCGCGCCCAGGAAAGTGGCCCGGCGCCAGCGTTCCAGGGCGCGGTCGTGATCGCCGTCGTCGTGGTCGTGATCGCCGAGATGCCTGAGCGCCTCCCGCACCAGCAGATCGTCGCCGCCCGACTCACCGGCGCGCAGGGCGGCCTCGTAGTGGGCGGGCGCGACCGTGCGCTCGGCGAACAGGTTGTCGGCGATCAGCCCCAGGTACATCGAGGCCCAGCCCCGCCGCACCTCGTCAGAGGCGTCGTCGTGCAGGCGGTGCGCGCTGCGCCGGATCCCGGCGAGGGCCTCGGGATCCTTGCCCCGGGGACCGAACCGGAGAGTGCCCGCGCTGCGCAGCAGCCGCAAGTACTCGTGCCGAAGCCGGACGAAGGCCAGGTCCCAGTCGGTGCCCGGCGACTGCTTCCCGGCGTACTCGGCGCGGTCGGCCGTGAGCTCCGTACCGCCGAACCAGTCGCTCTGCAGGGCGACTTCGGCCGCAGCCAGGGCGAGGCGGGCGCGGTCACCGGGCGTGGCACAGGTTGTCGCGTCCAGGAGGCGCAGCGCCCGGTCCCATCGTCCGGCCAGCGACAACTCACGGGCGGCAGCGAGAAGTTCGTCGAATCCGACGGTCGTACTCGTGGTGTTCGTCATGACGGGGGAAAGTAGTCAGACAAAAAACCATCCACAAGAAAACTGTTGCAGGGGGCGGGTAATGCGGGACTCGGTCGACCGGCATGTCGAGGTCTGGTCGAAGGAACTCGACTGGATGGACCCGGTCAAGGAGGCGATCTTCGCGCGGCTGGCCATCCTGGCCCGGCACGCGTCCCAGGCCCGCCGCGCCACCCTCGACGCCGACGGTCTGCGGAACTGGCAGTACAAGGTGCTGCTGACCCTGCGCCGGCTCGGTCCGCCGTACACCGGGAGCCCCTCGCTCCTCGCCGACCACCTCGGACTGACCCGAGGAGCCCTGTCGGCCCGCCTGGCGCCGCTGGAGGAGGCCGGACTCCTCGTCCGGACACACGAGGACGGCGACCGGCGGCGGGTGCGGGTACGGCTCACCGATGCCGGGCACGCCGCGTTCGAACGGCAGTTCAGCGCGGAGGAAGAGGGGGAGATCGCGCTGCTGTCGGCACTGACCGCGGCAGAGCGGCTGACGCTCGCAGACCTGCTGCGGAAACTGGTCGTCGCCACCGAGTCACAGACGGCCGGTCAGGCAGCGCCCGCGCCAAGAAGGTCCAGCTCAGCCGGGTCGTGATCTGGACCTTCGGCACCTTTCTCGCTACTCGTCCCAGGCCTGGATCATGGTCTGCTCGGTGATCTTGCCGTCTCGCAGAGTCAGCATCGACTCGGACAGCACACGTACCCCGTCGGAGTACAGACAGGATTCGCTGAAGGCGACGCGGTCGCCGTCGACGACGCACTGTTCCATCTTGTGCGTCATGTCACGGCTGTAGACGTCGTCGAGCATCGCACTGATCTCGTCCCTGCCGTGCACCACCTTGGGGTGACTGGGCTGGGTGTTGCGGTCGACGACGCGTATCTCGGCGTCGTCCGCGTAGAGCGACAGAAGATTCGCCGCAGTGTTTCCTTCGATCCCCCGGCGCAGTGTTTCGCTGGTGAAGCCGGAGCTTGCCGCGGTGCCCATGGTGACCTCCTTCGAGGCCCGCGTAGGGCCTCTTCCTACGAGACTCCTCCGCCCCGGCGGTCACGGCAAACGCAGGCCGGGGCATCCGCCTGACGGGTGAGCGGCGCCGGGCGGCCGGGTCCGCGAGGGGCCCGCCGACTTCGCTGAAAACATGATCTCGGCTCCGGTCACAGGACTGCTGCCAGCCATCGGGGGTGACCGCTCCCGCCGCGGCCACCGAGGGCCGCCCGGAACGCCGGGCGGCCCTCGACGCATGTCCGGCTCACGCGTCCGGTCGGGCGTCCAGTCACGCGTCCGGGAAGTGGAACCCGGCCGGGGTGCATCAGGCCCGGTCGTGCAACGAACTCACCCGGCCGTGGCAAGGAATTGCGTCGCCGCGAGCTCCGCGTACAAGGGGTCCCCGGCAACCAGCTCGCGGTGCGTCCCCACCGCCCGCACCCGCCCGGCGTCCATCACCACGATCCGGTCGGCCATCGTCACCGTGGACAACCGGTGCGCAACCACCAAGACCGTGGTCGTACGCGCCACATCCGCCACCGTGTCCCGCAACGCCGCCTCGTTCACCGCGTCCAGCTGAGAGGTGGCCTCGTCCAGCAGCAACAGCCGAGGCCTGCGCAACAACGCCCGGGCGATCGCCACCCGTTGCCGCTCCCCGCCCGACAACTTGGTCCCCCGGTGCCCGACCAGCGTGTCCAGTCCACCGGGCAGCTTGGACACCAGCCCGTCCAGCCGGGTCGTCTTCAGGACACGCGCCACCGCGTCGTCGTCCGCCTCCGGATTCCCCAGCAGCAGATTCTCCCGCAGCGACCCCGACAGCACAGGCGCGTCCTGCTCCACATACCCGATCGCGGAACGGAGCCGGGGCAGCTCCCACTCCGCGAGGTCCCGCCCGTCCAGCGTCACCACCCCTGACTCGGGGTCGTAGAACCGCTCGATCAGCGAGAACACCGTCGTCTTCCCCGCACCCGACGGTCCCACGAACGCCGTCATCCCCCGCTCGGGCACATCGAAGGTCACCCCGTGATGGACGTACGGCAGATCGTCGGCATAACGGAACCTGACGTCCGAGAAGGCGACGGAGGCAGGTTCCGCCCCGTCGACGGGCAACGGCGCGGGCGCCGCGGCCGGTTCGGCGGGCAGTCGTAGCGCCTCCTGGATCCGGGCGAGAGCCGCCGCACCCGTCTGGTACTGGGTGACCGCGCCGACGACCTGCTGGATCGGCGACATCAGATAGAAGACGTACAGCAGGAACGCCACCAGTGTGCCGACGTCGATCGCCCCGGTCGCCACCCGCGCCCCACCCACCGCGAGCACCGTGATGAACGCGATCTGCATCGCGAGCGCCGCCGTATTGCCCGCGGCCGCCGACCACTTGGCGGCCCGCACGCTCTGCCGCCACGACTCCTCGGCCGCCGCGTGCAGCGTCGCCTCCTCGCGGTGCTCGGCCCCGGACGCCTTCACCGTGCGCAGCGCGCCGAGGATCCGTTCCAGTGACGCTCCCATCACGCCGACCGCGTCCTGCGCCTGCCGGCTCGCCCGGTTGATGCGCGGCACGATCACGCCGACGACCGTGCCCGCGGCCAGGATCACCGCCAGCGTGACGCCCAGCAGCACGGGATCGACCAGGCCCATCATCGCCACGGTCGCGACCAGCGTGAGCCCGCCGGTGCCCAGGCCCACGAGCGAGTCGGTGGTGACCTCGCGCAGCAGGGTGGTGTCCGAGGTGATCCGAGCCATCAGGTCGCCGGGTTCGGTCCGGTCCACGGCGGTGATGCGCAGCCGCAGCAGATACGACGACAGGGCGCGCCGCGCGCCCAGCACCACCGACTCGGCGGTGCGCCGCAGCACATACGAACCCAGCGCTCCCACCGCCGCGTTGGTGACGACCAGAGCGGACATGACGAGCAACGGCCCGGTGATCGTGCGGTCGTGGGACAGGTCGTCGATCAACTCCCGTGCCGCCAACGGCAGCAGCAGACCGGTGGCCCCGGTGAGGAGGGAGAGCACGGCACCGGCGAGGAGGGTCCAGCGGTGCGGCCGTACGTATCCGAGGAGCAGCCGCCAGGTGTGCGTGCCGGTCTCCTTCTCGGTGCTGCTCACGATGCTCCCTCGTGCCCGGCGGCGTGGATGGCCTTCAGGCTACGTCGGCGCTCTCCGGAGCAGCTGTTCCTGTGGCCGGAGTGACCTTCGGGCGAGGGCGTTCATCAGCGTCGACGCGGCCACGTCCGGCAGCGCGCCACGGCGCGGGAACCGATGCCGTTACTGATCAGTCAAGCGTAGGGTCGAAGGGACGTACACCGGGCGACAGAAGGGGTCAGGCCATGGCGCAGGAGGTACGCGGGGTGATCGCACCCGGCAAGGACGAGCCGGTGCGGGTGGAGACGATCGTGGTGCCGGATCCGGGGCCGGGCGAGGCCGTCGTGCAGGTGCAGGCCTGCGGGGTCTGTCACACCGACCTGCACTACAAGCAGGGCGGGATCAACGACGACTTCCCGTTCCTGCTCGGCCATGAGGCGGCCGGAGTCGTGGAGTCGGTCGGCGAGGGGGTGACCGATGTTGCGCCCGGCGACTTCGTGATCCTCAACTGGCGTGCCGTGTGCGGCAATTGCCGGGCCTGTCTGCGTGGGCGGCCCTGGTACTGCTTCGACACCCACAACGCTGAGCAGAAGATGACCCTCACCGACGGCACCGAGCTCTCGCCCGCCCTGGGCATCGGCGCTTTCGCCGAGAAGACCCTGGTGGCCGCCGGGCAGTGCACCAAGGTCGACCCGTCGGTCTCGGCCGCGGTCGCGGGGCTGCTGGGTTGTGGGGTGATGGCCGGTATCGGCGCCGCGATCAACACCGGGCAGGTCGGCCGGGGCGACACCGTCGCCGTCATCGGCTGCGGTGGCGTCGGCGACGCGGCCATCGCCGGATCGAACCTCGCGGGCGCGGCGAAGATCATCGCCGTGGACATCGACGACCGCAAGCTGGAGAAGGCCCGCACCATGGGCGCGACCCACACCGTCAACTCGCAGGACGCGGACCCGGTCGAGGCGATCCGCGAGCTGACCGGCGGCTTCGGCGCCGACGTCGTCATCGAGGCGGTCGGCCGCCCCGAGACGTACAAGCAGGCCTTCTACGCCCGCGACCTCGCCGGCACCGTCGTCCTGGTCGGTGTTCCCACCCCGGAGATGAAGCTGGAGCTGCCGCTCCTCGACGTCTTCGGACGCGGCGGCTCGCTGAAGTCGTCCTGGTACGGCGACTGTCTGCCCTCCCGCGACTTCCCGATGCTGATCGACCTGCATCTGCAAGGCCGCCTGGACCTGGGGGCGTTCGTGACCGAGACCATCCAACTCGACGAGGTGGAGAAGGCGTTCGAGCGGATGCATCACGGAGACGTCCTGCGCTCGGTGGTGGTGCTCTGATGGCCGTCCGCATCGAACGCCTCGTCACCTCAGGGCAGTTCAGCCTCGACGGCGGCACCTGGGACGTCGACAACAACGTGTGGATCGTCGGCGACGACCACGAGGCGATCGTCATCGACGCAGCCCACGACGCCCACGCCATCGTCGAGGCCGTGGGCGACCGGCGGCTGACCGCGATCGTGTGCACCCACGCCCACAACGACCACATCGACGCCGCACCCGCGCTCGCCGACCTCACCGGCGCCACGATCTGGCTGCACCCCGACGACCTCCCGCTGTGGAAGCAGACCCACCCCGACCGCGACCCCGACGCCCACCTGCGCGACGGTCAGGTCATCGAGGCCGCGGGCGCCGACCTCCAGGTGCTGCACACCCCCGGCCACGCACCGGGCGCGGTCTGCCTCCACGACCCCGGCCTCGCCACCGTCTTCACCGGCGACACCCTCTTCCAGGGCGGCCCCGGCGCCACCGGCCGCTCCTACTCCCACTTCCCGACCATCATCGACTCGATCCGCGACCGCCTGCTGGCCCTGCCGCCCGAGACGAAGGTCCTCACCGGCCACGGAGACCCCACCACCATCGGCGCGGAGGCCCCGCACCTTGAGGAGTGGATCGCCCGCGGCCACTGACGCCGACCGGGTGACCCGCTCGTAAATCACGACATAGGTTGTCCGGCTTCACGGTCATGCTCGAAGAGACAATCGGGCACAACGAGAGGTCGGACATGTCACAGCCGCTGCAAGGCAAGGTCGCGCTGGTCGCCGGAGCAACCCGAGGAGCCGGACGCGGGATCGCGGCGGAACTCGGAGCGGCGGGCGCCACCGTGTACGTCACCGGTCGCAGCACCCGGGCCCGCCGCTCCGAGTACGACCGCCCCGAGACCGTCGAGGACACCGCCGACCTCGTCACCGCGGCCGGCGGCCAGGGCATCGCCGTACCCACCGACCACCTGGACCCCGAGCAGGTCCGCGCACTCGTCGACCGCATCGCCGGCGAGCAGGACCGTCTCGACGTCCTCGTCAACGACATCTGGGGCGGCGAGAAGCTCTTCGAGTGGGACAGCCCCGTGTGGGAGCACGACCTCGACAACGGGCTGAGGCTGCTCAGGCTCGCCGTCGAGACCCACGCGATCACCAGCCACCACGCGCTGCCCCTGCTGCTGCGCCGGCCAGGAGGCCTGGTCGTCGAGATGACCGACGGAACCGCCGCATACAACCGTGAGAACTACCGCGTCTCCTTCTTCTACGACCTCGCCAAGACGTCGGTCCTGCGCATGGCGTTCTCCCTCGGCCACGAACTCGGCCCGCGCGGCGCCACCGCCGTCGCGCTCACCCCGGGCTGGCTGCGCTCCGAGATGATGCTCGACAACTTCGGGGTGCGCGAGGACAACTGGCGCGACGCCCTCGACCGCGTCCCCCACTTCGCCATCTCGGAGACCCCGCGCTACGTGGGCCGCGCCGTCGCCGCACTGGCCGCGGACCCCGACGTGGCCCGCTTCAACGGCGAGTCCCTCGACAGCGGATCGCTCGCCCGGACGTACGGCTTCACCGACCTCGACGGCAGCCGCCCGGCCGCCTGGCGCTACCTCGTCGAGGTCCAGGACGCGGGCAAAGCGGCCGACGTCACGGGCTACCGCTGATCCGGAGTGTTCCGCAGCGCCGGCGACAGCGGCCGGCGCGCCGGGTGCCCGGGCGGAAGCGCGAGATCCTCCCGTACGGCCGCGCAGTACCCCTCGCATCCGGCGCGCCGCCGGTCCACCAGCGCCTGCCACGCCGCCGTGTCACGCGTCCCGGCGCGCGGGAACGCCTCCGGGACTACCGTCGGCCCCATGACGCACACGAAACGCTTCGAGGGACACGGAGTTCTCGTCACCGGTGCCGCCCGCGGCATCGGCGCGGCGACGGCCCGCCGCCTCGCCGAGGAAGGCGCCGCGGTCCTGCTCACCGACCGGGACGGGGCGGTGGTCGAGCGGACGGCGGCACAACTGCGTGAACAGGGCCTGTCCGCCCGGGCGTCGGTGTGCGACGTGGGAGACCGTACGTCCGTCGAGGCGGCCGTCGCCCACGCCGTCGAGGCGTTCGGCTCGCTCGACGTCCTGGTCAACTGCGCCGCCCGGTGCACCCCGGAGACCCCGCTGTTCGAGGACGACTCGGACGACGAGTGGGCGCGTGACCTGGACATCACCCTCAGCGGGCCGTACCGCTGCGCGCGCGCCGCGCTCCCGCATCTGGCGGCTTCGGGGCGCGGCGCGATCGTCAGCATCGGCTCCGTCAACGGCCTCCAGGACTTCGGCAACCACGCCTACAGCGCGGCGAAGGCCGGCCTCGGCTCCCTGACCCGCACGCTCGCCGGACACGCGGCCGCACGCGGGGTGCGCGTCAACCTGGTCGTCCCGGGCACGGTCCGCACCTCGGCCTGGGAAGGACGCGAGGCCGAGCTCGCCGAGATGCGGCGGCTGTACCCCCTCGGCCGGGTCGGCGAACCCGAGGACGTCGCCGCCGCCGTCGCCTTCCTCGCCTCCCGCGACGCGGCCTGGATCACCGGCACCACACTGGTCGTCGACGGAGGCCTGACCGCGGTCAACACCGGGTTCCACACGGCGGTCCATCCTGGCAGGGGCACAGCGAAGTAGCCCGAAACGGTCAGAGCACCGGCGCCGAGGCGATCGCGCCGACCACCCGCTCCACATCCGCCCGGGGCGTACGCCCGCTGGAGAACCAGGCCGGGAGTTCTCCGGGGTGAGATGGATGAGGTCGGGGCTCCCCGGCCGGCTGGGAAGCCAGATCGTTGGCGAGTGCGGGGTGCACGCGGGCACCGCAGGCGAGACCCACCCAGGGGCGCGGGGAACTGCGCGACCAGCCCCAACGGCGCCGAACCCGCAAGACCTCCCGCACCGCCCTCAAGATTTGTCACCGTTTCGTCGCAGCCCGCCCCGCAGCACAACGAACACGTACGGACACCTGTCTACCTGGCTGAGATCAGAACCGTACTGAGGGGACAGGGCCATGGGGGACATACGCAGACGGGGTGCCGTCGCACTCGGGATCACCGGACTCGTCGCACCGCTGACACTCGCGCTGGGCGCCGCGCCGGCGCAGGCGGCGAGCTGCACCACACAGGCGGGGCCGTACCAGAAGAAGGTGGAGAAGTTCCTCGGCCGCCCGGTCGACGGCAGGCAGTCCGCCGCCGACTGCAAGGCGATCAGGGCCTTCCAGACCAAGCACGGCATCACACCGAACATCGGCTACGCGGGATCCATCACCTGGGGCGTGATGGACCTGATGAACAAGCAGAAGGCGGTGGGCAAGGACCCCAACAAGTCCGGCAAGTGCCCGGAGAACAAGGGCCGCATCGCCTGCGTCAACCTCACCCTCCAGCTGAGCTGGATCCAGGACGGCGGCAAGCTCGTCTACGGGCCCGTCCCGGTCCGCACCGGCCGCAACGGCTACGAGACCCGCACCGGCCTGAAGAAGATCTACTGGCGCCACATCGACCACGTCTCGTCGATCTACAACGTGCCCATGCCCTACAGCCAGTTCTTCGACGGCGGCCAGGCCTTCCACTCGGTCAACCTCAGCATGTGGAACCCGCCCGGCTCCCACGGCTGCGTCAACATGACCACCAAGAACGCCAAGAAGTACTGGTCGCTCCTGAAGAAGGGCGACGACGTCTTCGTGTACGGCCGCAAGCCGGGCACCTGAGACAACGGGCACCCGGCGCCACGACGACGTCAGGCGTCGGGTGCGTCCCCGAAGTCGGGGATCTCCAGCCTGACCCCGCCCTGCCGCGCCGAGTCGTGCGCGACGATGCCCGGCAGGGTGTAGCGGGCCGCCACCCAGGCGTTCACCGACGGCAGGGTGCGGGTGTTGACCGCGGTCACGAAGTCGTCCACCAGGAAGTGATGGCTGCCCTCGTGCCCGTTGTGCAGGTTGTCGAACGACCGCGGCAGCCGCGCGCGGTCGTGCACCGGCGCCGAACCGGAGGTGAAGGCGGCCCGAAGCTCCGGTGCGATGTGCTGGAGTGACGGATCGTCAGGAGACATGGTGGGCTTGGGCTCAAGGAGCTCGCTGATGTCCTTCACGCCCTTCTTGTCCTGCCAGAAGGCGACGGTCGCGAGCTGCTCCATGCTCGCCTCCGTCCCGAAGAACCGGAAACGCGACTCCCGGATGTGGGACGGGTAGCCGACCCGCCGGAACTCGTTCGTACGGAACGACCCGCCGCCCGCCACCTCGAACAGCGCGGTCGCGTTGGAGAGGTCGTTGCCGAAGCGGCTGACCTCCTTGTCGAACACCCCGTCCCCACGGTCGTCGACCACACCGATCGCCGACACGCTCACCGCGTGCGTCTGCCAGGCACCCAGCACCCCGCCCACCGAGTGCGTGGGGTAGAGCAGCGGGGGATAGCTGGCGGTCTCCTTCCACTTCTCGCCGCCGCTGTACTGGTACGCCTCGTAGAACCCGAGGTCCATGTCGTGGACGTAGTCGCCCTCGGCGTAGAAGAGCCGTCCGAAGGCGCCCTCGGCGATCTGGTTGCGGGCGTGCACGGTGGCCGGGTTGTACTGGCTGGTCTCGCCCATCATGTACGTCAGCCCGGTCGCCCGGACCGCGTCGATGATCGCCGCTATCTCCTCGGTGGTGATCGCCATCGGGACCGCGGAGTACACGTGCTTGCCCGCGTTCAGGCCCTGGAGCACCAGGGGGCCGTGCGTCCAGCGCTGGGTGAAGATCGCGACCGCGTCGACCTCCTCGGACTCCAGCATGGCCTCGTAGGTGGGGAAGGTGCCGGCGAGCCCCTGGGCTTCGGCGAGCCGCTCGGCCCGCTCGGGGAGCAGGTCGGTGACGTACACGTCGCCGACGCCGGGGTGGGCCTGGAACAGCGTGGCGAACTGGCCGGAGAACTGGCCGGCGCCGACGATGCCGAGGGAGAACGTCATGTAAGGCGTGCCCTTCACTGGGAGAGGATCAGGTTGATCTGGTCGTTGGTCTGGTTCAGGCCGGTCACGGACTTGCCGTTGCCGTAGATGTCCTGCATGGCGGGGTGCATCAACGCGAATACGTCCGCCGCGTAGTCGGTGATCGGGTAGGAGAAGGTCGTGAAGTCCTTCTTGTCGGCGACCGGCGCGGTGAAGGCCGACACGTCGAGGCCCTTCTTCTTGTACGCCGTCACCGCCGCCTGGGTGCCGTCGGGCGTGGCAGGGAAGACGATGCCGTAACTGCCCACCGTCTTCTGGCACTCGTCCGACGCCAGGTACCGCACCCACTTCTTCGCGCCCGTCTTGTTGGCGGCGTTCTTGGTTATGGAGTCGGCGAGGCCGTTCATCATCGTGGCCCGTTTGCCGGTGGGCCCTTCGGGGGTGACGGCGGTGGCCATCTTCATGCCCTTGAACCCGGCGTACGTCGAGATCATCCACGCCCCGTCGAACGCGGCCGCCGCCTTGCCCGCCGCCACCTGCGTGTTGGCTTGGTTGGACTGCGAGTTGTAGTCGGTGAAGGGCACCATGTAGCCCTTCTTCGACAGTCCGAAGTACCACTTGATGACCGACTGGAAGGTCTTGCTGTCGTACTGGTACTTCGTGCCCCACCGCTTCTTGTCGGTGTAGGTCCAGCCGGCGGAGGCGGCGAAGTTGCTCCACTGGGTCTGGCCGTCACCGTCCCCGGCGCCGTTGCTGGCGAGGCCGTAGACCTTGACGTGGTTCTTGTCGAAGCCGGGCTCGTCACCGCGCTTGCCGTTCCTGTCGACGGTGAGGTGCGCGATGGCCTTCTCGAAGCTGCCGCCGTCCTCGGGGTTCCAGGAGAGGCCGCCCAGCTGCGCGGCGGTGAGTCCGGCGTCCTTGGCCGCCTTCTCGTTGTAGAAGAGGGCGACCGTGTCCCAGTCCTTCGGGGCGCCGTAGCGGTGGCCGTCCTGGCCGATCCAGTTGTCGGCGAGGCCCTTCTGGTAGGCGTTCGGGTCGATGCCCAGGTCGTCCAGCGGCTCCAGCACCTTGAGGTCGGCGAACTGGCCGAACTTCTGGATGTGGTCCGTGAACACGTCCGGCTCGGTGCCGGCGATGAAGCTCGCGGTGAGCTTGGTCCAGTAGTCGTCCCAGCCCAACTGGGTGATCTTGACGTGCAGTCCGGGGTTCCGCGCGGCGAAGCCCTTGGCGCACGCCTGGTAGGCGGGCAGCTGGTTGGAGTCCCACAGCCAGTACGTCACCGTGCCGGACGACGACCCGGCGGTCCCGCCGCTCCCGGCGCAGCCGCTCACCAGGGACAGCGCAAGGGCTCCGGCCAGTGCGCCGACCGTACGCATCCGCATTCGCATGTCCGTCCCCTTACTTGATGCCGGTGAAGCTGATGGAGCCGACGATGCGGCGCGCGAAGAACCCGAACAGCACGAGCATCGGCAGGGCGGCGATGAGGGTCGCCGCCATCAGGCCCGACCAGTCGGTGCCGGTCTGCGGGGTCTGCGCCCGGAAGATCGCCAGGGCGACGGTGAGCACACGCGAGCTGTCGCTGTAGGACACCATCAGCGGCCAGAAGTAGTCGTTCCAGGAGGTGATGTAGGTCAGCACGGCCAACGTCATGACCGGCGAGGACGCCATCGGCAGCAGCACCCGGAAGAAGATCCGTACCTTCCCGGCGCCGTCGAGCAGCGCGGCCTCCTCCACCTCGGACGGGATGTTCATGAAGAACTGGCGCAGGAAGAACACCGCGAACGGCGTCATGAACATCGTCGGCAGGGCGATCCCCAACAGGTTGTCCACCAGGCCGAGTTGCTTGATCAGCACGAAGTTCGGCAGCAGCGTGAAGATGGCCGGCACCATCAGACCCGCGAGGAACAGCCCGAACACCTTGTCCCGGCCCCGCCAGCGCAGCCGGGCGAAGGCGTAGGCGGCCATGGCGGAGAAGAAGATCTGGCAGACGGTGACCAGGGTCGAGACGACCACCGAGTTGAGCAGATAGCGCCAGAACTTCAGCCCGCCGCCCGCCCCGCCCTGCGCGATCGCCTCCTTGGTCGACTGGAGGCCGAGCGCCCGCTCGAAACCTCCCAGGGTCGGGTCGACCGGCAGCGGATCGCCGGGGTGCGCGGCGAGCCCGGAGTTGGTGGACAGCGCGGTGCGCAGGATCCAGTAGAACGGCACCAGGGTGACGAGCACGATCGCGGTCATCACCGTCCAGGCGGCGATCTTGCCGATGGCGGGACGGCGCCTGACGGGTCG